>CAMXNV010000012.1 GCA_947245315.1 uncultured Oscillibacter sp.
CGGCGTTGGGCAGGCCTACAATGGCCGTCCGGACGCCCCGTTTCAAAACCTGCCCCCGGCGGCAGGTGGCCAGCAGGGCCGTCAGCCCCGCCTCCGCGCCCCGGAGGGCAGCGGCCAGCTCCTCCGGCCCCGCGTCCTCGATGTCCTCGTCCGGGTAGTCCACCACGGCGTAGAAGCGGCTGGTCACGTCCAGCAGGGCCTCCTGCACCGGTTCCAGGCGGCGGCGGAGGCCCCCGTCCAGCTGGGCGGCGGCATTCCGGGCGGCGGCGGCGGTCTCGGCGTCAATGAGGTCAATGACGGCCTCCGCCTGGGTCAGGTCCATCCGGCCGTTGAGAAAGGCCCGCTTGGTGAATTCCCCCGGCCCCGCCTGCCGGGCTCCCGCGGCGAAGAGGGCCGCCAGGACCTCCCGGAGCACCACCGGGGAGCCGTGGCAGTGGAATTCGGCGGCGTCCTCGCCGGTGTAGCTGTGGGGGGCGGGGAAGCGGACCGCCAGGCCCCGGTCCACCGTCCGCCCCTGGGCGTCCAGCAGTTCCCCCAGCGCCATCCGCCGGGGCTCCAGACTCCCGAAGGGACTCCGGGCGCGGAAAACCTGCTCACAGACGGCGAAGCAGTCCGGCCCCGAGACCCGGACCACCCCGATGGCGGCGGGGGCGGCCCCCCCGGTGGCGATGGCGGCGATGGTATCCATAGCGGCTCCTTTCCGCGGGCCGGGCCCGCTGGGAAAATCATCAGGGGCGGGCTATCCGCCCGCCCCTGGTTCGTTGATTCAAGCTCGTGTCACACCCGCTGGCTGAAGCGATACAGCAGCACCGCGAACTGGGCCCGGGTGACGGTGGCGTTGGGGTTCAGGCGC
The DNA here is from genome assembly GCA_947245315.1 of uncultured Oscillibacter sp. GTDB lineage: Bacteria > Bacillota > Clostridia > Oscillospirales > Oscillospiraceae > Oscillibacter. The sequence continues at coordinate 854 of CAMXNV010000012.1, forward strand.
CCGTCGGAGGTGCCTCCCACGATGCCGTTGGCCACGGCCCAGGCCATGGCGCTCCGGGCGGAGGCGGGGACCGTGCGGCTGTCCGCGTAGCCCGCCAGGCTGGTGGTGGCGTTGTTGGCGCTGCCCATCAGGTGGGCGCAGCGATACAGGGCCGTCACCAGCTGATGCCGGGCCACGGGGTAGTTGGGGTTAAAGCCCTCGGCAAAGCCCTCTACCACGGCCCAGCGCCGGGCGTCCTCCATATTGGCGGGGCGGCTGCCCGTGAGCCGGGCCAGGATCATCCAGAGCTGCTGGAAGGTCATGGTCCCGTCGGGGTTGAAGCGCCCCTGGCTGCCGTTCATGTAGCCCGCCTGGTTGGCCCAGTTGATCTCGCCCGCCGCCCAGTGGCTGACGGGGATGTCGCCGAAGGTCTGCCCGGCGGCCCCCAGCCGGGGCACGCTCTGGGTGGGGTTCTGCCCCGGGACGGGGTCCCAGCGGGACACCGCCGTGGAGCCCGAGGAGCTGGGCGCGTCCGTGGCGGAGGAGGTGGCCTTCCGGGTGAAGTACGCCCGGATCTCCACATTGGAGGAGGGCATGGAGAAGGTGTACTGATCGCTGCCGATGCCGTTGAGATTGACCGCCTTTCCGTTGGACCGGGTGGCGATCACGCTGTCCAGCTCATAGCCCGAGTCCGCCCGGACGGTGAGGGTGACCCGGTTCCCGGCTACGGCGGAGGTGGGGGCCGAGAGATAGCCGTTGGTGGCTTTGACCAGGGTAATGGTGAAGCGGTTGCTCTCCGGCTTCGAGGGGTCGGAGGGGTTCGAGGGATTCGAGGGGTCCGTGGGCTTGTTGGGATCGTCCGGGTCCTCCGGCGTGGTGACGCCGGTGGCCGGAATCTCCAGGGTTTCCACGTAGTTGCAGACAGAACACTTCCGCTGCTTAGAGCCCGGCTCGGTCTCGGTGGGCTCCTTGGTGACCTCCCAGTCGCCGTAGCTGTGGCGGTTGGAGGCGGGGATTTCAATGGTGCGCTCCAGGGTCTCGTGGCACCGGGAGCACTCCACGTAGCCGTGAATCACCGTGGCCTGGCCGCAGGAGTCCTCCGTGCCCGTGACAGGCGGCTCCGGCGTCTCCTCGCCGCCCCCCTCATCCTCCTCTACTTTTTCCTCCTCGGCTTGGGTGGAGGGGGTGGAGGGCGTCTCAGGGGTTGTGGGAGTGGTTGGCGTAGTCGGAGTCGTAGGCGTGACAGGCGTCGTAGGCGTGGAGGGGGCGGTGGGGGGAGTGCCCTCCTGGAAGGGGCCCCAGAGGTGGCCGAGGGGAGGGATATCTTTTACAATTTCTTTTCCAGACTTTTCTTGGCACACCGAGCATTCTGAAGGCGGGGTTGTCTCCTTGCCCCATGCGGTGCATGTGGCTGGCTCAACCTTCTTAGGCGAGTCCCTGTAGTCGTGTTCGCCTAAGGGAAGCTCTTTCTCCCACTTTGGAATTGACGCGCCACAGGTTTTGCACGTTGTCGCCTCATAAACCTCCTTGCCTTTAACTACACAGGTAGATTTTACGCACTCATCTTCTACAAGAGTAGTCGCTGTAGGGACATGCTCGGCCGGGATTTCTACTGTATTATCTTCATCATAAATCTTTTCATTGCACACGGAGCAGAGTTGAGCGTCTTTCGCCAGCTTGCCGGGAGTCCCTGTCTTGCAATCCGGCTCCAACACTACCATGTCTTCTGGCTTGCCAAGTTCATGGTCCTTTAAATCCAAAGGAAACAAAGTACCATGCTTATTTTTCAAGTGCTCGTCATGTTCCGTCGTAATAACATGGTCCCCCGCTTCTTCCAGCGCTTTCTCAAATTCCTTGCAGTCGTCACATGTTTCCGCCTTTTTGCAAACATCGCAAACCTTGTAATTTACCTCTGTCCCCGCTATTTTGCAAGTGGAGTCTTGGACCAAATGCCGGACAGTCTGAGTTGTGTACTTGTGATCCAACGGTGGAATAATCTCTGTTTTACTAGGGTCATCTTCAGTGGACTGGCAGTTTTTGCACTCTTTATAGTGGTAGATTATCCCGGAGGTAGTACAGTTTTTCGGCTCTTCTCTCCTTGTCTTTTCTTCCCAGTCATGTTTTGTTTCGTCTCCTCGAATCTGTTCCGTCTCCTTGGTCGGCGTATAGCCGCACTGACTGGCACGAGAGCATGTCACGTTGAATTCCTTGGTCCAGGTTTCACAGTCTGCGTGCGTCCCGCTTGGGATTTCTGTTCGAACGAGATCATGACCGAGGGCAGGAAGAGACTGCGTGTCGTTATAAGAGAAAGAACAGGTGGATACCGTGCAACTAATCTTTTCACGGATAGAGGCCGATTCCGTGCAGGTGGCGGTGCCGACACTGCGTTCCACGTTCACTCGGTGGAGTTTCTCCGCCGGGAAGCCATCCGGCAGGCTATCGGCGCTGGGTGGGGTGTCACTTCCGTAATGTACTGCGTTCAAATTTTTGCAGCCGGTAAGGGAACCGGGGGTGGCAGCGCTTGAGTTTGCAATCACGATTTCTTTTAGTTTGTCACACATGGAAAAGGCATCTTTTCCGACACTGCTCGTTCCGCCCCAAATAATGACCCGCCCCAAGCCGCAACTTTTGAAGGCTTCCGGTCCAATGCTGGATATGCTTCCGGTAAGTTTCAGCGTAACCAAGTTGTCACAGGAAGCAAAGGCACGGGAGGCAATAGTGGTGGTAGAAGCCCCTCCCCCGCTTTTTGCAGGGTCGACAAAAGTAACCTTTGTCAACGCTGTACACTGTTCAAAGGCTGAATTCTCAATGGTTGTCACTGTTCCGGGAATTTCGACAGCCGCCAGCTTAGAACCGAAAAAGGCATTAGTCCCAATAGTGGTAATGCTGCTTGGGATGGTCACTTGAGTGATGCCCTTATTTTCAAAGGCGCTTGCCGCAATGGAAGTAACCGGCTTGCCCTCATAGGAGCTTGGGATAACCGGGGTTTTGCTACTCCCCGTATATCCGCTCACGGCCCAAGCACTTCCATTTTCCGTTAGCTTGAGTCCACCGGAAATCGTTGTTTCCGCCGCCAAAGCGGTCCCCGCCAGGGAGGCCACCAGCGCCGCCGCCAGCAGAATTCTCCAAATCCAACGCCTCATGTCTCGCTCCTCCTGTCATACCCGCGCGTCACGCGCCAATTTCACAAATACAGCATAGCACAAATTTCCGGCCCTTTCAATGGATTCCCTAAAAAATTCCCTGGAAAAAAACAGGACGGACCCTCCGGCCCGTCCCGTTCTTTCCATTCCATATAGGTTACGTTGCCGACGCTCCGACCCGGTCTACCGCCGGACCGCAGAACGCGCTAAAGTTCTTTGGATACTTTCTTTCAAGAAAGTATCACTTCACCCGCTCGCCCGCGGCCTCCTTGGCCTTGATCTCCCGGACGGCGTCCTTGTGGCTCAGGTTCACCCGGCCCTTTTCGTCGATCTCCGTGACCTTGACCCACATCATGTCCCCGATCTTGCAGGCGTCCTCCACCTTCTCGATCCGGTGGTCCGCCAGCTTGGAGATGTGAACCAGGCCGTCCTTGCCCGGGGCCAGCTCCACGAAGGCGCCGAAGGTCATCAGCCGGACCACGCGCCCATAGTACAGCGCGCCGATCTCCGGGACGAAGACAATGTCGTCAATGCATTTTTTGGCCGCGTCACAGGAGTCCGCATCTACTCCCGCAATAAAGATGGTTCCGTCGTCATTGATATCAATTTTTGCTCCCGTGTCCGCCACGATCTTCTGAATGACTTTTCCGCCGGAGCCGATGACCTCCCGGATCTTGGAGGGGTCAATGTGCATGGTCAGCATCTTGGGGGCGTACCGGCTGACCTCCTTCCGGGGCTCGGCAATGGCGGGGAGCATGATCTGGTCCAGAATCTGACAGCGCCCGTCATAGGTGATCTCCAGGGCGTTCTTGATGATCTCCATGGTCAGGCCGTCGTTTTTCAGGTCCATCTGGATGGCCGTGATGCCCTTTTTCGTGCCCGCCACCTTGAAGTCCATCTCGCCGTGGAAGTCCTCCACGCCCTGGATGTCAATGAAGGTGGTGAAGCCGCCCTCGTCGTCCTGGATCAGGCCGCAGGAGATGCCCGCCACGGGGGCCTTGATGGGCACGCCGGCATCCATCAGCGCCAGGGTGGAGCCGCAGACGGAGCCCTGAGAGGTGGAGCCGTTGGAGCTCACCACCTCGCTGACCACGCGGATGGCGTAGGGGAAGCTCTCCACGTCGGGGATGACGGGGAGCAGGGCCCGCTCCGCCAGGGCGCCGTGGCCGATCTCCCGCCGTCCGGGGGACCGGGCGGGCTTGGCCTCGCCGACAGAGTAGCCGGGGAAGTTGTAGTGGTGCATATAGCGCTTCTCCGTCTCCTCCCAGATGGTGTCCAGCTTCTGGTTGGCGGAGAGGGTGTCCAGGGTGACCACGGAGAGGACCTGGGTCTGTCCCCGGGTGAAGAGGCCGGAGCCGTGGGCCCGGGGCAGCACGCCGACTTCGGAGGCCAGGGGCCGGATCTCGTTCTTCTGCCGTCCGTCGACGCGGTGGCCCTCCAGGAGCCAGGCCTTGACGATCTTCTTCTGGAACTTATAGGTGATCTCGTCCAGGTACTTGTCCATCTCGGGGTACTCGTCCAGGAAGAGCTCGTGCCACTTCTCGATGAGGGCGTTCCAGCGGGTCTCCCGGACGTTCTTGTCGTCGGTGTCCATGGCCGCCCGGGCGTCCTCCATGGTGGCGGAGACAATTTTCTCAAAGAGCTCCTGGTCAAAGTCGGCGTGGGGATAGTCGAACTTCTCCTTGCCGATCTCGGAGACCATTTGATTGATGAGGGCCACCTGCTTCTGGTTCTCCTCGTGGGCCATCTGGATGGCCCGGAACATGGTGTCGTTGTCCACCTCGTTGGCCCCGGCCTCGATCATGACCACCTTTTCTCCCGTGGAGACCACGGTGACGTCCAGGTCGGAGACCTTCCGCTCCTCGCTGGTGGGGTTGAAGATGAGCTTGCCGTCCACCAGGCCCACCTTCACCGCGCCCACAGGGCCGTGCCAGGGGATGTCGGAGATGGCCAGGGCCGCGGAAGCGCCGATGAGGCCGCAGATCTCGGGGGAGCAATCGTGGTCCACGCTCATGACCGTGGCCATGATGCTGACGTCGTTCCGGAAGTCGTGGGGGAACAGGGGGCGGATGGGCCGGTCGATGACCCGGCTGGTGAGCACGCCCTTCTCGCCGGGGCGGCCCTCCCGGCGGTTGAAGCTGCCGGGGATGCGGCCCACGGAGTAGAGCTTCTCCTCGAAGTCCACGCTCAGGGGGAAGAAGTCGATGCCGTCCCGGGGCCGGGCGGAGGCCGTGGCGCAGACCAGGACGCGGGTGTCGCCATAGCCCACCATGACGGCGGCGTTGGCCAGCTCGGCCAGCTTGCCCACCTCCAGGGTCAGGGGGCGGCCCGCCAGCTCCAGCTCGTACTTGCGGTAGTGTGGGAATTGCCTCTGGGTGATGATGGTTGACATAAAAACGCTCCTTTTCATTTGTTGTCCGGGAGCAGTCCTTTTCGTATTTGAACCTTCCTCCAGGCTCTGGGGAGAGGCTGGGGGAACGTTCAAACACAAAAAGCAACGGCTCCCGGCAGATGGATAGCCCACGGAAAACAGGGCGGCGAATACACGCCGCCCTGTTCACGTCTTACTTACGGATGCCCAGCTTGGCGATGAGGGCGCGATAACGCTCCACGTCCTTCTTCTGGAGGTAGTCCAGGAGGCTGCGGCGCTTACCGACCATCTTCAGGAGGCCCCGGTTGGAGTGCTTATCCTGGGGGTTGGCCCGCATGTGCTCGGTGAGGACGTTGATCCGCTCGGTCAGAATGGCGATCTGAACCTCCGGGGATCCGGTGTCGTTCTCATGGGTGCGGTTGGCGTTGATGATAGCGGTTTTTTCTTCCTTGCGAAGCATAGCGTGTTTCCACCTTTCCAAAATGGTTCCCCGCGGGGCTGTGCCTCGGGCCGGTGAAGCTCCTCGGGACAAAGCTCCGGGGCGTGTTTTCCGTCCGCTGGACGGACTTAGTTACTATATCATAGTGATTTCCCGTTGTAAAGGCCCAATTCATGATTTTTTGGGGAAATCAAGAAATTTTCCCCCAAGGGAACCCCCGGGCCGCCCTCCGGCCATGCGCAGGGCCGCCGCCGCCGTGAGGCACTCCGAGACCGGCAGGGCCAGCCAGACCCCCGGGAGCCCCAGCGCCAGGGGCAGGAGCAGGACGAGGGGCCCGGCGGTCAGGAAGCTCCGCAGCACGGCCAGCAGGGCCGCCCGCCGCCCCTGGAGGGTGGCCTGCAAAAAGTAGGTGGACAGCACCGTCACCCCCAGGGCGGGGAACAGCAGGAAGTAGGGCCGGAACACCCCCGGGGCCAGGGCCAGCGTCTCCGGCGCCGCGCTGATAAAGAGCCGGGTGACGGCCCGGGGAAACAGTTCCCCCAGGCAGGTGAAGGCCGCCCCCAGAGCCAGGGAGGTCCCCAGCCCCAGCCGCCAAAAGGCCCGGACCCGGTCCCATCTTCCCGCCCCGCAGTTGGCGGAGGCCAGGGGCTGGACCGCCTGGCCCACGCCTCCGAAGACCGCCTGGAACAGCGGGCTGACGGCGGCGATTACCCCATAGACCGCCAGGGCCTGGGGCCCGCCGTAGCGCATGATCTGGTTGTTCATCAGCACGGCGGTGAACACCGCCCCCAGGTCCAGCAGGCCGGAGCCCACACCGGCGGCCAGGAGCTGCCCCAGGGCCCGCCCCAGCCTCCGGGGCCGCACGGGGCGCAGGCCGTAGCCCCTCCGGAAAAAGTGCCCGCACATCAGCAGGGTCTGGAGGACGAAGCCCGCCACCGAGGCCAGGGCCGCCCCCTCCATGCCCATGCCCAGGGGGAACACCAGGAGCCAGTCCCCCAGGATGTTGAGGCAGCCCCCCGCGATCACCGCCCCCAGGGCCAGGGCGGGGGCCCCGTCGTTGCGGAGGAAGGCCCCCAGGAAGGTGGGCAGGACGGCAAAGGGGAGGAAGCGGATCAGCCACCGGGCGTACTCCATCGTCTTGGGCAGAATGTCCCCGTCCGCGCCGAGGAAGCGGAAGATGGGATCGTGGAACAGCCCCAGGGCCAGCCACAAAGCCCCTATTGTCACGCCCACGGCCAGCAGGGCGGCGGTGTAATAGGCCCGGGCCTTCTCCTCCTTCCCCTCTCCCCGGGCGGCGGAGAACAGCACCGAGCCCCCGATGCCGCACAGGATGCCGAAGAAGGTCAGAAAGCTGTACAGCGGCGAGATCACCGCCATGGCGGCGGCCCCCAGCTCTCCCTCGGAGCGCCCCACGGCGATGGTGTCCACGAAGCTGTAAACCGACAGAGCCAGGGCGCTGCCGATGGACGCGGTCAGGTACTTTCGGTAAAGGGTTTTTACGCCGGCGGTGATGAATTCCATCAATCAATTCCTCCTTACGGACAAAAAAATAACGCCGGGTACAACGACCGGGCACAGAGGCCCGGCGGCGCTCCGCCGGGCCTCTGTGTCCGTCATCATACTCGACGCTTGTTCACGTCAGTGCTTTCCCGATGAACAGCTTTATTGTAGCATATTTTCCACGAAAAAGTCAAGAAATTTTTTAAAAGTTGCGCGTTTTTCGGGTTATGCGGCTGTTTTTGTAACTATTTTCTGGGGTTCTCATGACCGCCCGCCCGGTCATTCCACCTCCGGAGAGCCGTCTGGCTTCTCTAGGACGGCGTAGGCGTAAAAGCGGCTGGTGGCGGCGTCGTTCACGGTTTTCAGCAGCTTCACCCGCCAGCCCCGCTCCAGATACTCGTTTACCTCGCTTACGGCGTTGCCTCGGATCAAAAGAAGTTTTTCCATCTCAAATGCCCTCCTGTTTCAGATGCGTCCCATTTTACCACCGGCTCCCTTATTTTGCAAGGGCTCAGGACGCTCCTGCTCCTCCGGGATTGCCGTGGTTCCGGGGGATGGCCGGTCTGGGGACCGGCCCCACACTTCTTCTATCGATCAAACACCCCGTAGGGGAGGGGCTCTGTCCCCTCCCGTTTTTCGGAAGCACCCTGTTTTCGGAAGGTGGGGTGGCCCACCCCAATGCCTCCGGCGGGAGGAGGGCGGGTTTCTGTTAAGAATGCGTCTCCGCGCGCCCCTTTTTGCAATCCCCTCTTGACAAAGTCTTCATACTGTGTTAATTTTATTAGTACAGTTAATACAGTTCGCAAACACAAAGCGGCGGCACGCCGCGGAAGGGAAGGTACAACGGTGATCAGCCTCAACTACCGGGATTCCCGGCCCATCTATGAGCAGATCAAGGACGGCCTTCGAAAACTGATCGTCACCGGGGCCATCGGGACCGACGAAAAGCTCCCCTCGGTCCGGGCCCTGGCGACCCAGCTGTCCATCAACCCCAACACCATCCAGCGGGCCTACAACGAGCTGGAGGGCGAGGGCTACATCTACTCCGTCCCCGGCAAGGGAAGCTTCGCCACCGGGGACCCGGACGCCGACGCGTCCCGCCGCCGGGAGCTCTGGGAGAAAGCCCGGGAGCTGGTGGCGGAGCTCCGCTATCTGGGCGTCAGCCAGGAAGAGCTGGGGCCTCTTCTTGAAGAAGAGGCCCCCGGCGGGTTCCCCGCCGGGGGGAACAGGGAGGGAACAGTATGATTCAAGTTGTCAACACCGTCAAACGCTTCGACGGCTTCGCCGCCCTGGACGGGGTGACCCTGTCCGTCCCCGCGGGGAGCGTCTACGGCCTGGTGGGCCCCAACGGCGCGGGGAAGTCCACCCTCATCCGCTGCCTCACGGGCATCTACCGCCAGGACGAGGGGGAGCTGTCCATCGACGGTTCTCCCGTCTGGGAGAACCAGGCCCTGAAAGCCCGGGTGGCCGCCATCGCCGACGATTGGTATTACTTCCCCCAGGCCGGCATCCGGGACATGTGCCGCTTCTACCGGGGCTTCTACCCCGGGTTCTCCATGGAGCGCTATGAGAAGCTGAAGGAGGTCTTCCAGCTGGACGAGAAGCAGCCCCTCCGCCGCCTCTCCAAGGGCATGCAGAAGCAGGCCGCTTTCTGGCTGACCCTCAGCGCCATGCCGGACTACCTGATTCTCGATGAGCCCGTGGACGGCCTGGACCCCGTCATGCGGCGTCAGGTCTGGTCCCTGGTGCTGGGGGACGTGGCCCAGCGGGGGACCACCGTCCTGGTCTCCTCCCACAACCTCCGGGAGCTGGAGGATGTGTGCGACCACGTGGGCATCCTGGACCACGGGAAGGTCCTCCTGGAGCGCTCCCTGGCCCAGCTCCAGGACAACATGGTGAAGCTGCAAGTCGTCTTCCAGGACGGCGGCGGCGTGCCGGAGGACCTGGAGGTGCTCCACGCCTCCGCCGTGGGGCGGATTCACACCCTCATCCTGCGCATGAGCGCCGAGGAGGCCAAGAACCGCCTGGCGGCCTACCGTCCCATGCTGGTGGACGCCGTGCCGCTGACCCTGGAGGAAATCTTCATCTATGAGTTAGGAGGCGCCGACTATGCGGTCAAAGACATCGTACTTTAACCCCACGCTGTTCAAGAAGAACCTCAGCCGCTTCTGGCCCCTGTGGGGCGGCGCGTCCCTCCTGGGGGCCCTGGCCCCCCTGTACCTGCTGAGCTATATCCTGCTGAACGATCACCTTGGCCGGTATATCAGCGACCCCTTGGAGATCACCCTGGGATATTACGAGGTCCTGTCCGTGCTGGTGCCCGCCGTCTCCCTGGTCTACGGGGCCCTGTGCGCCCTGGCGTCCTGGGGCTGGCTGTACAACCCCAGGAGCGTGGGGCTCTACCACTCCCTGCCCATCACCCGGAAGGGCCTCTTCGTCACGAACTTCCTCTCCGGCATGGCCATGATGCTGATTCCCTACGCCGTCACCGGGGGGCTGGCCGTCCTGGTCACTGCGGCCGTGGGCGGGGTGGAGCCTGTGGGGCTGCTGGTGACCACCCTGGGCGTGCTGGGGGAGAGCTTCTTCTACTTCGCCGCCGCCACCCTGATTGCCTTCCTCACCGGGAACCCCTTCGCCTTCGCGGCCTTCCACTTCATCTTCCACTTCCTGGCCGCCGGGGCCGAGTGGATGGTCACCCAGCTGATGACCACCTTCTACTTCGGCGTGGACCAGGACTATCAGGGGGCCCTGGAGTTCCTGAGCCCCACCATGTTCCTGACCAGGAAGCTGGATGTGTACCCGGTGTACCAGCAGATTACCACCCAGGACGGCTGGATCGAGCGGGGAGTCCTGGAGTCCGTCACCCTGACGAACGGCTGGTATATCGCCCTGTACGCCCTGGCGGGCCTGGTGCTGCTGGCCTGTGCCTGGGCCCTGTACCGCCGACGGCGCAGCGAGAGCGCCGGGGACGTGGTGGCCGTGGGCTGGATGAAGCCCATCTTCCGCTACGGCGTGGCCCTGTGCGCCGCCGTCACCGGCGGGACCCTGTTCTACGGCATCTTCTTTTCGGACTTCCAGGACACCTCCACCGCCCGCCCCCTGCCCATGGCCCTGTGCATGGCCGTGGTGGGCATCGTCGGCTACTACATCGCCTCCATGCTGCTGGCCAAGTCCCTCCGGGTCTTCCGGGGGAGCTGGAGGGGCGTGTTAATCACCGTCCTGGCCGCCGGGGCCCTGTGCTTCGCCGTGGCGGCGGACCCCCTGAGCATGGAGACCCGGGTGCCCCAGGCGGAGGAACTGGAATCCGTAAACCTCTACCTCAGCGGGCCCAACGGGCGGAGCATCTTCGTCTACCTGGACGACCCCGCCGCCCTGGAGCAGGTCCTGGAGGCCCACCGGGCCGTCGTGGCGGAGCGGGAGGCCCTGAACCGCCGGAACATCCCGGGGGAGGAGGAAGCACGCTCCTACTGGATTTCCCTGGACCTGCGTTACTACGGAAAAGAGGACGCCTGGAAAATGAACCGGGGCTATAACTTCCCCTATACCCAGGAGATGCTGGAGCAGTCCCCGGCCCTCCGGGCCCTGAGCGCCCTGGCGTGCAGCCCCCTGGTGCAGGAGGAGGACATTTTCGGCAATGTCACCGGGGAGAACGTCGTCAAATCCGACCTCATCGGGGGCACGGTCCTGCGGATCTACGACACGGAGACCGGCGAGGCCAGTGAAAGCCCCTATCTGACCCAAGAGCAGGCCAAGGTCCTGGAGGCGGCCATCCGGCGGGACATCCAGGCCGGGCACTTCGGGAAGACCCTGCTCATGGTCTGGAAGGACCACAACCAGGCCGCCCTCTCCGGGGACGTCTCCCTGTACTACAACCTCGTTCTGAGGGGCAGGGTGGTCTCCATGAACAGCTCCACCCAGGCGGACTCCCGTCCCCAGCAGAGCACCGCCGTGCGCCTGTCCCTCTCCACCTACTGCACCGAGACCCTGAAAGCCTTGGAGGACATCGGGATTCTGGACGCCACCCACAAGCTGCTGACCCACGCGGAATGGGACGCCATAGAGGAGGGCCCCCAGGACGATCCCTATCTCTACGAGAAGTTCCCCGGCACGTACTACGGGGAGCCTTTCGAAGCGAGCACCATCTACCCCGATCCCGTCTTCCCCTATGACGAGGAGATCTATTGACCCGTCTCCCGGAAACCGGGAGACGGACCGGGCGCGGCGCACCGTCCTCTGCCTCTGCGCCGTCCTGGCCCTGCTGACGGCGGCGGTCCTGGCGGCTGCCGCCCTTCGGCGCTTTCCCTCCCCGGCGGAGGCGGAGGCGAATTTGCCGGACTATGTGACTAAGGACCTGCTGGACCTGAATCCCTGGTCCCGCCCCGGGGACCCCCTGCGGCGGGTGCGTGGCGTGGTGCTCCACTACGTGGGCAACCCCGGCACCTCCGCCCAGGCCAACCGGGACTACTTCAACTCCCTGGCGGACGGGGAACTGGGGACCTACGCCTCCAGCCACTTCATTGTGGGCCTGGAGGGGGAGGTCCTCCAGTGCGTCCCCCTGACGGAAATCGCCTACGCCTCCAACCGGCGGAATGGGGACACGGTTTCGATTGAGGTCTGTCACCCGGATGAATACGGAAAGTATTCTGATATCACATATCAACAGACTGTAGAATTTACGGCCTGGCTCTGCCGCCAGTTCCGTCTGGACCCGGCGCGGGACGTGCTCCGGCACTACGACGTGTCGGGGAAGCGCTGCCCGCTGTACTACGTGGACCACCCGGAGGCCTGGGCAGCCCTGCTGGAGGACGTGGCGGCGGAGCTGGAGGCCCAGGAGAGCGAGGCCGGGGGAAGCTTGTAAAAAATTTTTGAAAATTTTTTGAAGAAATGTGAAACAAAACCCCCTTCTAAATCGTCTTATACTATAGACGGAAAGAAAGGAGCCCCCTTATGGAGCAAACAAACACCGCTCAGACCCTGTGGCGCGTCTGGGTTGACACCCGCCGCCGGATCGTGTCCTTCCATGAGGAGGAGGACTGCAAGCTGCTGGAGTTCCGGAACCGGGATTTGTTTTTCAGCTGCATGGAGCAGTATACGGGGTTGCAGTACCGTTACCAGTGACGGAGCCCCGGAACGCGTGAATGGCAAAAAAGGAACCCGGAGGGGTTCTGTCATAAAGGGAAGCGGAGACGCCCTCTCAGTCCGGCCTGCGGCCGGACAGCTCCCCCAGAGGGGGAGCCAAGTATGTTCCCCCGGAGGGACAGGTGTGTTTCTCCAGCAGTCCCCTCTTGCCTCCCCCTTTGGGGGAGGTGGCACGGCGCAGCCGTGACGGAGAGGGTTTTCCCTTTATAACAGAACCCCTCCGGGTTCCTTTTTTCATCTCACCGGCAGGTGAAGGCATACCACCCGTTGTCCTCCCGGCGCTCCTCCACAGTGAGCCCGGCGGCGGTGAGGGCGGTCTCCACCTCCTCCGCCCGGCCCTCGATGATGCCGGAGCAGAGGAAGGTCCCCCCGGGGTTCAGCAGCCCCCGGACCCGGGGCGCCAGGGCGATGATGACGTCCGCCACAATGTTGGCCAGGACCAGGTCATAGCCCCCGCCGATCCTCTCCGCCACGGTCTCGTCCGTCAGGAGGTTCCCCACCAGGATGTCCAGCCGGTCGGGGCCGATGCCGTTGAGCCCGGCGTTCTCCCGGGCGGCGGTGCGACACTTGTCGTCGATGTCCACGGCCAGGGCGGAGGCCGCCCCCAGGCCCAGGGCGGCCACGGATAAAATGCCGCTGCCGCACCCAAGGTCCAGCACCCGCTCGCCGCCCCGGACCAGGCCCTCCAGGGCCGTGAGGCACAGGCGGGTGGTGGCGTGGGCCCCGGTGCCGAAGGTGAGGCCCGGGTCCAGGTAGAGGGGCGCCCGGTCCCCCGGGTCCGCCTCCTCCCACTGGGGGATGACCAGCAGCCGCTCCCCGATTTCCATGGGCTTGTAATACTGTTTCCAGTTGTTCTCCCAGTCGGCGTCCTGGACGTCCTCCAGGGTCATGAGCAGGGCGCCCAAGTCCTTCCGCTCCTGCTTCAGGGCCTCCAGGGCGATGCGGACCTCTCCCAGCTTGGCAAAGCCCGCCTCCTTGGCCTCCAGGTAGAAGGTGATCCGGGACCGGCCGGACATGGCCCGCTCCAGGTCCTCGTCCACGTAGTCCCAATACTCGTGGTTGTGCTCCAGGAAGTCCTGGAACTCCTCCTCGTCCTCGATCATCACGCCGTCCACGTCCAGCCCGGACAGCAGGGCCTGGACCGTCTCCAGCCCGGCGTGGTTGGTGTCAATGCGCACTTCCAGCCAATGCACGTGTGCTCCTCCTCTCTCAGCGCGGGGCCCCGAGGAAAAACAGGGCCACCACGCCCGCGCCGGTGTGGCTCCCGATCACCGGGCCCACGTAGCTGACGCGGACGTCCTTGGTTCCGAAGCGGCGGCGGATTTCCTCCGCCACGAAGTCCGCGTCCTCCCGGCAGTCCCCGTGGCTGAGGAACACCGTCTGGTTCCCCGGGTCCTGGGCGGTCTTCTCCATGTGGTCCACCAGGGCCAGCAGGGAGGCCCGGCGGCCCCGGCACTTCTCCATGGGGATCAGCCGCCCCTGCTCGTCCACGTGGAGGACGGGCTTGATGGACAGCATGGTGCCGAAGAGGGCCGCCGTGGCGCTGACCCGGCCCCCGCGTTTCAGGTGGTTCAGGTCGTCCACGGTGAACCAGTGGCAGACCCGCCCCCGGGTCTCCAGGGCGTAGTCCCGGAGCTCCCCCAGGGTCCTGCCCCTCTGCATCTCCCGGGCGCAGAGCCAGACGAAGAGCCCCTGCCCCATGGAGGCGCACAGGCTGTCCACCACCAGGACCCTCCGGCCCGGGAGAGCCTCCTCCAGCTCCTTGGCGGCGATGACGGCGGACTGGTAGGTGGTGGACAGGGCGGAGGAGAAGCAGAGACAGAGGATGTCCTTCCCGGACTCCAGCACGGGCCTCATGGCCTCCTCAAACTCCCCCACGTTGACGGCGGAGGTGACGGGCATCTCCCCGCCCCGGACGGCGTCGTAGAACGCCTGGAAGCCGATCTCCCGGCCATCCAGGAAGTTCCGGTAGGTCTTGCCCCCCAGCTCCAGGCGGAGGGGGAGGACCTCCGTCCCCAGCTCCTCCGCCAGCTCCGCGGGGAGATCGCAGCAGCTGTCGGTCATCAGCACATAGTCGGCCATATGCTTCACTCACGCTCCTTTTCTTTTTTGCCCTTGGCGGGCCCCTTCCGGTCCCGCAGCAGGGCCACGCAGCGGTTCCCCGCCACGCCGGCGGCATAGCTCAGCAGGGCGAAGTGGATGGCGGCGTCGGCCAGGGCGGCGTCGTCCAGCTCCTCGTCCCCCGCCCGGGCGGCCAGCTCGCCGGCGGTGATGTTCAGGGCCTTGTCCAGGCTCTGCCGGAAGGCGGCGTAGCCGTCGGCCACGGAGCGGTCCCCCTGGAGCTCCTCCCGGATGAGCAGGTCCATGTCCCGGGTGGACATGACCCGCTTTAAAATGCAGATCACGGTGAAATAGGCCAGGTGCTCCCGGCCATATTTCTTCCCCTCGGCCCGGGGAGCCAGGCCGCTTTTTGTGTAGTTGTTCACCATGGCGGCGGTGAGGCCGTCGTCCCCGTCGAAGCGGATCACCTGCCGGTCCATGTAGGAGAGGACCTGGTCCATGTACAGGGAGAAGTCCGGCAGCTGTTCCCAGGCCACCGGGCGCTGCTCCCGGAGACGGGCCTGAAGATCGGTCAAATCGTTCATGCGGCATCCTTTCTCAATTGAATTGGCGATACAGCGCCGCCCGGAGAGCCGGACGGCCTGGCAATGGTTATTGTAACACCAAGACACGGTTTTGTAAACCACATTTTGAAGGATTGAAAAACGGATGCCTCCCGCGCCCCGCCCTCTGATTCTAGTACGGCCCCCGGAGGACCGCAAGGGGTTTTGGGAACGTGAACGAAGTCTTAGCGCCCCCGCCCGCGGGAGGGGAGGGGCGCCCGCAAAAATAAAGAGACTATTTCAAAAGAAATAGTCCCTCGTTATGGCCGCACCCATCCGCCGCCTGCGGGGTCCCGCCTCAGCACCGCCGCGTCGGGCGCGTTTCCACGGTCAAAGTATATGGTTTCAACGGAATCATCCAGCTCGATCTCAAAGCAGTTCCGCGCGCCTATGCTGCTGTTCAGCCCGCCGAAGGCCCGGTAAAAGGAGCAGTGGAGCCCGTCGCCGCGCCGCTCGGCCTCCAGGGCCCTGATGTAGCCCATGGAGCCGGACAGGGACGTTTTGACGGTCATCCTGGAGCCGTCCTCCGAGACGAAGAAGTCCTGTAAACAGACGTCGGTTCTCTTTTCAAAGCCCGGCAATACGAACAGGGCTCCGGCGGCGAATATAAGGAGAACCGCCAGCGCGGCAAAAAGACGGGCCAAGCCCCTGTGGTTCCTCATTGCGGATACCTCCTGATTATTTCTTTTTTGAACCTGTGTTCATAAGGATCAAAATGATCCCCAGGACCATGAGCAGGACAAACAGCGCGGCGAGAATCCCCGTTCCGTTCAGGGTGACTACGGACGACGCGTCGATCCGGTCCGCCGTTGCCGGACTCGCCGCCGTCAGCACGCCGGAGAGGATCAAACAGACGGCCCCCAGCAGGCAGAGGCCCGCGCCCAACAGGCTCCCCGCCGTTTTGCGGGGCGGCGGAGCCTTGGGTTCTTCCCTGCCGCCGGAGGGGCTCCCGTCCCCGGTGAGCTCGTCGATGGTAATTTGAAAGAATTCGCTCAGGGCCCGGAGCTTCTCCAGCTCCGGGGTGGACAGGCCGGACTCCCATTTCGAGACGGCCTGTCTGGAGACCCCTATTTTTTCCGCCAGCTGCTCCTGGGAAAGTCCGCTCTTCCGCCTGAGCGTATATAGGTTTTCACTCAACATCTGTTTGCCTCCTAGGTGACATGATACGGCGCTTTTTTGTGGAACGCTATCAACTCCGGCTGGAAAATCCGCAACCGGCGGTTGCATCGCTTGAAAGGGCGACGGATTTCTTCTCTTTCCCCCTCGTACCGGCGCGGCGGTACGCCTCTATTTTATAACAGGCGGACCTGAAATACAAATCCGGTTTTGCGGGGGAATTGCCCGGCGGTTTCCCAATGGGGGCGTCCTATTCGAAGATTTTATCATGTAGGGGCGGCTATCAGCCGCCCGTCCTCTTCAAATGCCGGACTTCCCGGAGGACGGGCGATTGATCATCGCCCCTACACCATACCAGGGAAACATCAAACATCATAAAATGCGCAAACGGGCGCTCCCCCCGGAAAATCCCCCTTGCATTTCCGGCGGTTTCCTAGTAGAATAAACGTTTGACAGGCAACCAATCCACGGCGGCCCCGCCGCCGAAAGCGAGGTAACAAATGAATCAAAAAGAAGTCAGCGAGCTCCGCCGCCGCTTCCGCCCGGAGCGGAGCGCCATCAGCCGGGTCTACGGCTGTTACGTCAACGGCAGCAGCCGGGAGATCATCTCCTACCTGGACGAGTCCCTGGGGACCATGCCCCAGGAGGAGGCGGAAAAGTACCTGAGCCTACTGAAAAAGACCCTCTCCGGCGGCCTGGGCCGGAACCTTATCGACGTGGTCTTCTCCACCCACCAGGTGGCCGACAGCGACGAGCACCGCCTCCTCTCCGCCCTCCGGGAGTCGGAGCTGCGGGACGGCGAAATCCGGGAGACCTTCTACCGCACCGTCATCGACAGCCTGGACATGGGGGACAGCAACTATCTCCTCCTCCTGGCCCATGACGCCTACGACGTCCCCCACCGGAGCCGGGACGGCGAGGTCCAGGCGGACGCCTCCGACCAGGTCTTCTCCTACATCCTGTGCTGCGTGTGCCCGGTGAAGAACTGCAAGATGGAGCTGGGCTATTTCCCCGGGGAGAACGAGTTCCACAGCTGCGCCGCCGGGCAGATCGTCTCCGCCCCGGAGCTGGGCTTCCTCTTCCCCGCCTTTGACGACCGGGCGGCCAACATCTACAACGCCCTCTTCTACTCCCGGAAGGCGGACCAGCTTCACCAGGAGTTCATCGACGCGGTCTTCCGCACCGAGCCCCCCATGTCCGCCGCGGAGCAGAAGGAGGCCTTCCAGTCCGCCCTCACCGGGGCCCTGGAGGACGCGTGCAGCCTGGAGGTGGTCCAGACGGTCCATGGCCGTTTGCTGGAGAAGATCGAGGCCCACAAGGAGGCCAAGGACCCGGAGCCCCTGGCCCTCTCGGCCAAGGAGCTGGGGGGCATCCTGCGGGAGTGCGGCGTGCCGGAGGAGCGGGCCGAGGCCTTCCGGGAGCAGTGCGGCCAGGCCTTTGGCGGCGGGGTGCTGAACCCGGAGAACCTGATTGACAGCAAGCGCTTCGACATCAAGACGGAGCAGGCCACCATCTCCCTGGACCCGGCGTACAGCTACCTGGTGGAGACCCGGGTGATCGACGGGCGGAAGTACCTGCTGATCCCCGCCGAGGAGGGGGTTGAGGTCAACGGGCTGGCCGTGGGGCTGGCGGCGGAGGAGAAGCCGGAGGAGGCCCTGGAGTAAGGGCGCGCCGGGGGAAAAATTTTGCCATAAGAGCAAAAAAACCTTGACAATATATAATATATATATAATGGATGGCGTTATTCGGCCATCCACCCCGCCGGGGCGGGTGAGCCAAAGAGAGAAAGGTGTGTACTGTATGGCTCTTTGGATCATCGTAATCATACTGGCGGTCGTGTTTGCCCCCATCCTGCTGGGGACCGCCGCCACGCTGCTTGTGGTAGCCATCCCCGTTGTGTTGCTAATCTTTGGCATCAGTATAATCGTCAGCCTCCTCCGGCTGGCGGCGATGGTTGCCACGGACCCCGCAAAGTGCCGGAGTTATGGCACGGCGGCCATGGCGGTTTATGTGCTCCTGCTCCTGCCGCCGGTCAGCTATTGGTTTTTCAGGACGAATATTATTTGGCTCTACCAGCCGCTTCTGCTGGCCGGTCCCTACGCCCTCTGCCTGATGATTCTGTCTAAGAACCGGAGCGATGGCGGCATAAAAGGGAGGTGGGGCTTCATTTTCTGGATTCTTGGCGCTCTGAGTTCCTGTGGGGCCAGGCTGTTGGGTGGATATTACCCTGTAGAGAACATCATAATGCCCTACTTGCTCCTGGTCGTGCTGGTGAACGGATATAGCCTTGCCGGGCTGGCGCTGCTGATGACCATCCCCGCCCACGGCGAAACCTCCCCCAAGGAGAAGACCGCCGTAGGCCTGATTGCCGCCGGATTTATGGTAGAGTGCGTGTGGGGCCTTTTGAGGGCTTTGCTCAACGTCCTCACTGGAGGCCTGGGCGGGTCCGCGTTTTTGGGCCTGCTCGGCACCGTCGTTTCCTACGGGACGTTGTTGATGTTCCTCGTGGGCACGGTCCAGTTTGCCCGCTGTCATTTCTCGAAAGGGAATCCGGCGGAGGCGGCGAAGCCGAAGAAATAAGCGCAAAAAAGCGGACGGCTCAGCCGTCCGCTTTTCCGTCCGGCGTTTAGGCCTTGTTTGAAACATGCCGAGACGCCCAATCGGTGAATCTTTTTCCGCTGATGCTTCGTTGATTTCCCTTGAAATCCGCCAGGATTCCTGGGTCAAATCGCCTCCCTCAGCGGGAAAATCTCTCGCCGCCGGGCATTCTGCCATGTTTCAAACGAGGCCCAATCCAAAAAGTGCCTCGACTTCCCGGCGGCCTTTTCCCTCCCTGAGCATCCCCTGAATTTCCGGCAAGATTTCTTGAACATGCATATATTTTCCTTTTGACATGAAGCTACCCCCTGATGTAGTACTTCAATTTCCTGCATCAGGGGGCGTTTGTCTGTTGTCCACTTTTACCGGGGCTGTTCACACAAGGCCCGCTGGGCCGGCTATTTTCAGGAAAGGGGCTCCTGGCTGAACGTCACCGTCAGGGCATACACGTGCTCATAGCCCAGCTTCTCATACTCCTCCGGCTGGAAACGGATACCCCCGTCACTTCGCCTGCCGCATAGAGAGGGAGATCCGCTTCTTCTTCTCATCCACCTCCAGCACGACCACCTTCACCACGTCCCCCACGGAGACCACCTCCGAGGGGTGCTTGACCCGCCGGTCCGCCACCTGGGAGATGTGGA
>CAMXNV010000013.1 GCA_947245315.1 uncultured Oscillibacter sp.
CGGGATTTGACGGATTTCGTAGTTCCGTGGCATTGGCACGAGGAATTGGAGCTGGGCTATATTCAGGAGGGCGTCAGCAAAATCGTCACCATAGGCGCAGAGTACACGGTTCACCAGGGAGACGGCTTTTTCATCAACAGCAACGTGATGGATATGAAGCGGAACGGAACGCCGGGGAGCAGAACGCTGGAGATCAATCATATTTTTCATCCCGTCTTTTTAAGCGGGCACTTTAAGAGCCGCTTTGAGAGCAAATACCTGAACCCGGTTATCCAGAACCGGCAAATAGAGGTTTACATCATCCGGCGGGGCCGCCCCTCCTCCAACCGGATATTGGAAAACCTGCGGCGGCTGAGAGAGCTGCAAGGCGAGCCGGACACAGAATTTCAAACGCGGAGCGTCCTTTCCGAGACGTGGCTTCTTCTGCTGGACGAGCTTCGCAACCATTCAAATGCGCTTCCCCAGACGGGAGCGGAGCAGAGAGACCGCCTGCGCGGCATGATCGCGTATATCCACCGGCATTATGCAGACAAGCTTACGCTTTCGGAGATTGCGAAAGCGGTGGGGGTAAGCGGGCGGGAGGCGTCTCGCTGCTTTAAGAAGAACATCGGGCAGAGTCCCGTGGAGTACCTGATTGCCTTTCGCTTGAATGAAGCCAAAAAGCTGCTTCGGGAAAGCGGACTGCCCATCATGGAGATCGGCCTGCGGTGCGGCTTTTCGGACAGCGCTTATTTTGGAAGGGCGTTCCGGGCCGCCTTCGGCGTGACGCCGGGGGCATACCGCATGAAGGAACGGACGGCGTGAATACAGGTCCTTACAGGTTCCTGTTAAAATATCGTTATATCATTGGAAATGCGCCTGTGACGAATGCAATGGAACGAATTGGCCGCTGTCTATGCTTGAAGGCGGCGGCTTTTTTATGATGGAGACCGCCTCGGGAAAATTGCGGTTGACTTCCGCCCCGCATCCATAGTATAATTCACTAATTAGCTTTTCTGTTAATCATTTGACCGGGAGGTGATGGCATGGCAAGCAGCTATGGAGAGCTGATCCGCATGGCAAGAAAGGCCCAGGCTCCGCCCATAACGGCAAAGCAGCTGGCGGATAAGCTGAAGGTATCCGCTCCGTTTATCACGGATATCGAAAAGAACCGCCGCCTGCCATCGCTCCAAAACCAGGAAAAGATTAAAATGCTGCTCTCCTGCGAGGAGTACCCGGGCTACATGTTCGACGATCTTGCGGCGGCGGATAACGAGGATACCAGGGTGGTTGCGGAGGACCTTGCGAGAGACATCCGAAGGGAACCCACCTTGCGGGAGCTCATACGGGCTATTCGCGCGCAGAAGCTGACGCCGGCGCAGATTTCAGATTTAACCGCAAAAATAGGAGGAAACGGAAATGGCGAATGAGAGATTGGACCGCTTTGTGAAGCTGTTGAAGGAGATTTTTGAATTGGATAAATCCGATCTCGATTTCGGCATTTATCGGGTTATGAACCTCCGCAAGACCCAGATTGAGACTTTTTTGTCGAACCGCCTGCCGGAGATGGTACGGGATACCCTTGCCCCCTTTGCGCTGGACGGCGAGGAGGAGCTTCGCGCGCAGATGAGGCAGATAGAGGAAATCGCGTTGGGCCTGGGTGTGACGGTGGAGGCGCTGTCCGATACGGCCCCGCAGAAGCAGAGATATTTGGCGCTGCAAAAGCAGCTGGCGGAGGGCGCCGGTCTCGCCGCGCTGGAGACGGACGTGTATTCCGCGCTGTACTCCTTTTTCAACCGCTATTACGAGGAGGGGGATTTCATTTCCAAGCGCCGCTACAAGGAGGGGGTCTATGCGCTCCCCTATGAGGGCGAGGAGGTGAAGCTCTATTGGGCGAACCAGGATCAGTACTATATTAAAACCAGCGAAAACTTCAAGGATTATACCTTTGTGTCCGAGGGCATTACGGTTCACTTCCGCCTGGTGGACGCCACCACGGAGCGGGATAACAATAAGGAAAGCAGAGACAGCAAGCGGGTCTTTATGCTCTTTACCGAGGACGAGAAGGCGCATCCCGGCCTCCGAACCTTTGAGTACCACGAGGAGGCGGGGGAGCTCATCATCCGCTTTGTATACGATATCCCCCCGGACAAGAAAAAGAAGTACACGGAGGAAAACTACGCGGCAATTACAAAATGGCTGCTGTCCCTGCGCCGGGCCGAGCTGAATCCCCTGCTGGCCCCGGTGTCCACGGGCAAGGGCAGGGAGGCGACCACCCCCCTGGAAAAGCACCTGCGGGGCTATGTGGCGAAGAACACCTTCGACTATTTCATCCATAAGGACCTGCGGGGCTTCCTGTCCCGGGAGCTTGACTTCTTCATTAAGAACGAGGTCATGCATCTGGACGATTTGGACACGGGTAGCGAGGCCCGCGTGGAGACCTATCTGGCAAAGGTCAAGGCAATCAAGCGAGTCGGAAGCATCATCATCGATTTCCTCGCCCAGATTGAGGATTTCCAGAAAAAGCTGTGGCTGAAGAAGAAATTCGTGGTAGAAACCAACTGGTGCATCACGCTGGATCAGATCGAGGAAGCCTTCTGGCCGGAGATCATAGCCAATCAGGAGCAGATCGCCGAGTGGATCTCGATGTATGCCATAGAGGAAGCGGACGACTGGAGCAATCCCCCCACGGTGGAGTTCCTGCGCCGGAATCGGAATCTGCTGATTGACACGAAGCATTTTTCCAGCGCCTTCAAGGAGCGGCTCCTGGAGAGCATTCCCGATTTGGACGGGCGGACGTCGGGCGTGCTGCTGAATTCCGACAATTATCAGGCGCTTCAATTCCTGCTGGCCCGGTATGAGAAGCAGGTGCAGAGCATCTACATCGATCCCCCGTATAACACGGACGCCAGCCCGATTATGTATAAAAACGGCTATAAGGACAGCTCGTGGCTGTCGCTCATTGCGGATCGGGTGGCCCTGAGCAAGCAGCTCATGGGGGACGGAGCCGTACTGGCGTTTGCAATCGATGATTTTGAAGAGAAATATGCCCACTGCGTCCTGGACGGCATCTTCCCGCAGGGAGAGCTGGGGACGGTTGTCATTCGGAACAATCCGTCCGGGCGGCCCGTTCCAACCGGCTTTGCGATTTCCCATGAGTACACGCTCTTTTACTCCAACACGGAGAATACCGTGGTGGAAAAAATGCCGCGAAGCGCGGAGCTGAACAAACGATACAAGGAAAAGGACGCCCAGGGCATCTACATGTGGGAGCTGCTGCGCAAGCGCGGCTCTGATTCGGAGCGGCACGACAGCCCGAAGGCGTACTATCCCATTTACTTCAAGGGGCAAACGGCCAGAATTCCCGATATGGAGTGGAACGAGGGGGCGAAGCTGTGGGAGAATATCGCGCCTCCGGCGGACGGCGAGGAGGTGTGCTGGCCCATCGATGAGAACGGCACGGAACGGCGCTGGCGCTGGGGCGTGGAAACGGCCCGGGAAGCTTGTAAGGAACTGATGTATAAGACCGAGGGCGGCGTGAGAACCGTTTACTACAAATACCGTCCGCCCACCGGAGCCACCGCGGTTACCACATGGTTTGACGCGCAGTACTCCGCCACGGAGCACGGCACGGGCGCCCTCAAAAACATGTTTTCCGAGTATTCCCCGTTTTCATTTCCCAAATCCGTGTACGCGGTGAAGGACGCGCTGTATGTCTCGGGGGCGAACAGGGATATTACCGCGCTGGACTACTTCGCCGGGTCCGGTACGACCGGACACGCGATCATCAGCCTGAACCGGGAGGATAACGGGAACCGCAAATATATCCTGGTGGAGATGGGGGAATACTTTGACAGCGTCACAAAGCCCCGCATCCAAAAGTGCGTATACGCCCCCGACTGGAAGGACGGGAAGCCGCAGCAGCGCGGCGGCGGCGTTCCGCAGATTATAAAGTATATGTCCCTCGAAAGCTACGAGGACGCCCTCTCCAACATTGAGCTGGATCAGGGCGGCCAGCTGGCCTCCCTGCTGGACGATGACTATCTGATCCATTACATGGTGGACTTCGAGAGCCGGGGCAGCCTGCTGAATGTGGAGGCCTTTTCCAATCCCTTTGCCTACACCCTGAAGATCACGGAAAAGAATGAGTGCCGGGAGCGCGGCATTGATCTTTGCGAGACCTTCAACTATTTGATTGGCCTGCGGGTTTCCTGGCAGAGCGCGGTCTCCTACTATCTCAGCAAGCCCGCGGAGGCGCCGGCCTATGAGGGCGCCGTGGACCTGGTTTGCGACATCGGCGGGCAGTATGCCTTCCGCCAGATCGAGGGCGTCCTGCCCGACGGCCGCCGCGCGCTGGTGATCTGGCGCACGGTAACGGAGGACATCATAGCCTCCAACGCGGCTCTGGACGCTTACTTTACCACCTATCGAAAGCACGCCCAGGATCGCGCTTTCGAGGTGATCTTTGTCAATGGGGACAGCAATCTGGAGAACCTGCGCCGCGGCAATGAGGCCTGGAGGGTGCAGATCACGGAGATCGAATTCAAAAGGCGCATGTTCGGGGAGGTGTAATCATGGCAAAAAAAGCCGCCAAGCAAGTCTCCTTTGACGAGCAGCTTGTACTTTTCCGCTATTTTCTGCATGAGCTGAGGCTGGATTCCCTGGGCGAGCTCGGCGAGAAGCTGAACAGCGCGGAATTCGAGGGGGTCAACGAGAGCGGGAGCACCTATTTTTGCGAGTATATCATCCGCGTCTGCAAGCTGAGGGGCGCGGCCGTTTCCGCGGAGAAGCTGCGCCTCTATGATGAAAACATTTGCCGCCACACGCGCCAGATCAGCGAAAAGCGGGGCGCGCTTCACTGGAAGTATTTCCAGTATACCGCGCTGCTGTTTACGGAGATGTACCTGGACCGGTACTTCAGCGGCGCGGAGGACCTTTGCGATGATCTGAACGCGTGGCTGAAGGAGAAGCGGAAGGAGTCTCTCGGCCTGATCGACTTTGAACCGTATACGCCGGAACGGCTGAACAAGCTGGCGTTCATGTGCGCCACCGGCAGCGGCAAAACGCTGATTATGCACATGAATATTTTGCAGTATCTGCATTACTTCAAACGCGCCAGGCGGAGGAACAGCAAATTATCCGTCAATAAGGTCATCGTGCTGGCCCCCAACGAGGGCATGAGCCGACAGCATCTGGAGGAGCTGGCGCTGTCCTCCATTCCCGCAGTTATATTCGAAAAGGAGAGCGGCTTTTCCGCCCGGCGGGGCGATGTGGTTGTGGTGGATATGAACAAGCTGAAGGAGGAGGGGAGGGTCAAGACCGTATCCGTCGACAGCCTTGAGCAGAACAACCTCGTGCTGGTGGACGAGGGCCACCGCGGCCTCTCCGGCGACGTGTGGTATGACTACCGCACCCGCCTCTCCGCCGAGGGCTTTGCCTTCGAGTACTCCGCGACCTTCAAGCAGGCCCTGAACGCCAACGCCAAGAAGGACGAGGAGCGGGCCCTGATGGAGGAATATGGAAAATCCATCATCATGGACTATTCCTATCAGTATTTCTACCGAGACGGATACGGCAAGGATTACCGCATTTACAACCTCCAGGGCGACGCCAGCGCGGAGCGGCGCCGCCTTTACCTGACGGGGTGCCTGTTGTCATACTATCAGCAGATCAAGCTGTTTGACGTCATGGGGGAGAAGCTGCGGGAATTCCAGATTGAGCAGCCCCTGCTGGTATTTGTGGGAAACCGCGTCACGGCCAAGACCTCCAAAAACGAGAGGACCGACGTGGAGGAGGTCCTGGAGTTTATCAACCGCTTTGCCCGTGACCGGACGGACTCCGTCGCCCAGATTCATACGGTGCTGAAGGAAGAAACCGGCCTGATCGACGGAAGCGGAAACGAGCTGTTCTACCAGGACTTTGAGGCGCTGAAGGAGTTCTTTGGGGCGGACCCGAATCCGGAGGATATCTTTTCCGATCTCCTGAGGCTGGTGTTTAACGCCGGGGGAGCCGGCGACAGGCCCCGCCTGCACATGGAAAGCATCCGCCAGGTTCCCGGCGAAATTGGGCTGAAGATCGGGGAGCTGGGAGAGTACTTCGGCGTGATCAGCATCGGCGACACCGCCGGGCTGATGAAGAGCTGCGAAAAGAAGGGCATTGTGGCAAGGACAGAGGAATTCGTGTCCGAATCGCTGTTCCGGGGCATCAACGCGGAGGGCTCGAGGATCAAGGTGCTGATTGGCTCCCGCAAGTTCACCGAGGGCTGGAACAGCTGGCGCGTTTCCACCATGGGCCTCATCAATTTCGCAAAGGGGGAGGGCTCCCAGGCCATTCAGCTTTTTGGGCGCGGCGTGCGGCTGAGGGGCCGCGGAGGCTGCCTGAAGCGTTCCCGCAGGCTGGATGTCCGGGCGGAGGCGCCCAAGCATATCGAGCTTCTGGAGACCTTGACGGTGTTCGGCGTAAAGGCGCAGTACATGGAGGACTTCAAGCGCTATTTGGAGCTGGAAGGCTCCCCCGCGAACGACCGCGTCTATAAATTCCAGCTGCCCGCGATCAGCCGTTTTGACGAGGTGAAGGACAGGAAGCTCCATGTGATTCAGGTCAGGGACGGGGCCAATTTCAAAAAGCAGGCCCGGCGCTTGGTCCTGGACGTTCCGGACAAGGGATTTCTGCGGTACCTCGTGAAGAACAAGACCGTCATTGACTGCCGGAGCAAAATCCAGACGATTGCCTCCACCTACAGCTTCGAGCTCAGGTCCGTGCCGGAGGAGCTGGCGATCCCAAGGGAGAAGCTCCCCCTGCTGGATTACAGAAGGATTTTTGAGGAGCTGGAGGAGTATAAGAGCGAGAAGCGGTACTTTAACATCAGCGTTGTCCGAGAAAGGCTGCTGCCGATTCTTCAGACGGACGGCTGGTATGGGCTCCTGATTCCCCAAAACCATTTGGATATCACCTCTCTCGCCAAGCTGGAAACCGTCACGGACTACGCGGTTATGGCGCTGAAGTCCTATATGGATAAGTTTTTCAAGTATGAAAAGGCCCGCTGGGAGGCGCCGCTGCTGGAGTACGCGGTCCTGGGCGCGGAGGACCGCAACTTTGTAGACGAGTACACCATCCACTACGCCCGGCAGCACGCCTTGGACACCACCGGCGAGGAATTGAAGGCGTTTGTTGCGGAAAACGCCGCGATCCTACAGGCAAACGGCGGATTGGATTCCTATAAAAAGGAGTTCGCCCGGGGCACAATGAAGGTGTTCGATTTTCGATTTCACCTGTACGCGCCCCTGGTCTGCCTGGAACAAAACAATCTAAAGCTCCAGGTCTCGCCGGTTGCGCTGAACAGCGGCGAGGCGGTGTTTGTGGACTATTTAAGGGAGTACGTCGAGACGCATGGCGATGTGCTGGAGGGGAAGGCGCTGTATCTCCTCCGGAACAAGAGCAAGGCCGGCCTGGGGTTCTTTGAGGCGGGCAACTTCTACCCGGACTTCCTTCTGTGGATTGACACGGCGGACAAGCAGTATCTTACGTTTGTCGACCCCAAGGGCCTGCTGCGCGTCCGCCATGACGACTCCAAGGTGGAGTTTTATAAGACCATCAAGGAGGTGGAGGCCAGATTGGCCCCGACCGCCAAGGGGAAGACGGTGATTCTCAATTCGTTCATCATGTCGGACACGCCGTCCAGCCGGCTGAACGACTGGTGGGCCATGGACCGGCGGCAGAGGGAGGAGAGGCATGTGTATACGTTGGACAATCCCGATTGCGTCGGCCAGATGATTGAGAAGATACTCCGGCAGTAGGCCGCTTGGCCCGGACCCGAATGAAGAACCCGGCGCCCGCTCACGCGGGCGCCGGGTTTTTAAAGGCTATGGACCGTCTCCGCGCAGGCCCGGAACTCCTCCTCGTCGGTGCGCCAGAGCTCGTACTCCGGCAGGGAGGGCAGGCCCATGGAGACGGTGGGCTTCCGGTAGACCATGCCGCTGTCCACGGGGCCCTTGCGGCCGGAGGTGTGGAAGACGCGGACCCCGGTGCGGGCGTGGATGTCCCGGATGTTGTCCTTCCGGACGCCGCTGCCTGCCATGATGCCGATCCGCCCGGCGCTCTGGGCCAGGAGGGCCCGGAGCAGCTCCGCCCCGGTGAGGGCGTCCCGCTGCTGGCCGGAGGTGAGGATGGTCCGGCAGCCCAGGCGGACCGCCGCCTCCAGGGCGGCCTGGGGGTCCCGGGTCATGTCGAAGGCCCGGTGGAGGGTCACGTCCAGGTCCCCGGCGGCGTCCATCAGGGGCGCCATGGCGGCCTCGTCCAGATTCCCCTCCGGGGTCAGGACGCCCAGGACCACGCCGTCGGCCCCCAGGACCCGGAAGCGCCGGACCTCCTCCCGCATCTCCTCCAGCTCCATGTCCGAATAGAGAAAGTCCCCGAAGCGGGGGCGGATGAGGACGTTGACGGGGACGGCGCAGTCCCGCCGGACCTGCCGGAAGAGGGCGGGGGAGGGGGTGGTGCCGCCGATGGAGAGATTGGCGCAGAGCTCCAGCCGGTCCGCCCCGGCCCGGGCGGCGGCGAGGGCGGAGGCATGGCTGTCCACGCAGCCCTCGATCAGCCCCCGGATCATCGGGGGCCTCCCTGGGCGGTGAGGGCCGCCAGCAGGCCCCGGCAGCCCGCCAGGATGTCCTGGTAGGCGGTTTCAAAGTCCCCGGTGTACCAGGGGTCGGCCACCTCGCCGGAGCGCCCGGCGTACTCCAGGAGCCCGTGGAGCTTGCCCTCCGGGTCGCCGCCGCAGATGCGGGCCATGTTCCGCAGGTTGGCCCGGTCCATGCCGATGAGAAGGTCATATTGGGCATAGTCGGCCCTGGTGAGCTGGCGGGAGGTCTTCCCGGCGCAGGAGAGGCCGTGCTCCGCCAGCTTCCGGCGGGCGGGCGGGTAGACGGGGTTGCGGAGCTCCTCGGTGCTGGTGGCGGCGGAGGCGATTTGAAAGCGGTCCTCCAGGCCCGCTTGCCGTACCAGGTCCTTCATGACGAACTCGGCCATGGGACTGCGGCAGATGTTGCCGTGGCACACAAATAGGATATTTATCATGGCGCAAAACCTCTTCCTCGGATTGCCTCCCCGGATTTCCGGCGGGCAGAAGCTCATTATACCACGGGCGGGACAGGATTTCCACCGGAATCGAGGCCGCCCCCGGCCTGAGGGAAGGTTTTTCCTTTGGGATTTGACAGAATTCGTCTTGTATTTTTATGGGGAAGGTGGTAGACTATGAAATTAGCGAGACCGTGCCCGCCGTCCCGGCGGGGCGGAGAACCCGGGACCCGCCCGTGAAGGCGGACAGGTCCGGAAAAACATATGGAAAGGACACTGGATACATGAAACGAAAGAGTCAATTATTAGCCTTGCTGATGGCGTTGTGCCTGTTGGCAAGCCTGGCCGTTATGCCCGTCGCGGCGGACGAGGCAGAAAAAGATAATGCGACAAAGACAGATTCAACAGAATCGGGAAAATGCACTCACGGGAATGACCCTGAGACTTGTGAAGAGTGTAAGAAAGATGCAGGAAAGTGTATTCATGGAAATGACCCCGAGACTTGTGAAGAGTGTAAGAAAGATGCAGGAAAATGCACTCACGGGAATGACCCCGAGACTTGCACAACGTGTCACCCGGAGTTACTAAAATGTGAACATGGGAATCCCCCTGCCACTTGTGAAAAATGCCACCCAGAATTGGCGAAATGCGAACATGGAAATACTCCCGCTACCTGTGAAAAGTGCCACCCGGAATTGGCAAAATGCGAACACGGGAATACTCCTGCCACTTGTGAAAAGTGCCACCCAGAATTGGCAAAATGCGAGCATGGAAATGACCCTAAAACCTGCCCGAAGTGCAATCCCCCCGCCACTCCCACCCCAAAAGTCAACATCAGCATCTCCCCCTCCAGCATCGACTTTGGAAGCCTGACCAAGGGGACCACAAGCGGCCTGACCAAGAGCTTTACAATTACAAATAACAGTGACTACACCACAAGAATCGGAGTGTCCGGAAGCCTGACCAACGCCACCTACAGCCTGAGCAGCAGCGATTTGTCCAAGGGCTCCAGCTGCACCGTGACGGTCATGGTGACCAGCACCTCCAGCACGGGAAGCATCGGGGGGAAACTCACGGTCAGCGCGGCCATCAATGACGCCCAGGCCGGAAGCGACTCCAGCTCAACCTCTGTAAGCGTCTCCGGCAAGATTGTGGATGAGAAATACACCCTCTCCCTCAGCCCCACCTCCA
Organism: uncultured Oscillibacter sp.; assembly: GCA_947245315.1. Lineage (GTDB taxonomy): Bacteria > Bacillota > Clostridia > Oscillospirales > Oscillospiraceae > Oscillibacter. The sequence continues at coordinate 10,240 of CAMXNV010000013.1, forward strand.
AGGACTTCGGCAAGCTGGTAGAGGGCTACGAGGAAAAAACGGCCAAGGAAAAGGAACTGACGGTCACGGTCACCAATAAAAGCGACAACACGGTCCGGATGGGAGACGTAAAAGGAAACGACCACTTCACGGTCACGGCCACCCAGAGCGGAACCATCTCCCTGAAATACAACGAGGACGTCACCTATAAAATCGTCCCCAAGCAGGACCTGAAAGCCGGGTCCTACACCGACAAGATCGTCTTCCAGACCCGGGAGGGCGCCACCGCCGAGTTCAAGGCCACCCTGGTGGTGGAGAAGAAGGAGGCGGCCCTGACCCTCAGCCCCTCCACCCTGGAGTTCGGCACCGCCCAGCAGGGCTATACCCCGGTGAACTACCAGACGGTCACCATCAAAAATAACACGGACTATCCCATGACCCTGGAGCAGCCCAGCTCCTATAACTACGAGATCGGCCTGCTCTCCAACAAGTCCCTCCCCGCCGGGGGCACTGCCACCTTCACCATCCGCCCCATGACGGGCCTCATGGCGAATAGCTACAACGGAAAGATCACCGTCCGGGCCAACGGGTACTCGGCGGACCTGAGCGTGAACTTCACCGTCACCGCCAATCTGATGCTGCTGACCTTCCTGGACGTGCCCAACGGCTACAGCCTGGCGGCGGACATCGCCTATGTCACCCAGCGGGGCCTGATGAACGGCACGGGCAACGGGAACTTCACCCCCTACGGCCCCACCACCCGGGGGCAGATCGTGACGATCCTCCACCGCCTGGCGGGCCAGCCCGTGGTGGTGGGCACGGGCTTCACGGACGTGGCCGCCGGGTCCTACTGCGAGAACGCGGTGAAATGGGCCGCAGCCATCGGAATCACCAAGGGCTATGAGGACGGGACCTTCAAGCCCGGCGATCCCATCACCCGGGAGCAGATGGCCACCTTCCTCTTCCGCTACGCCTCCACCCGGAACCTGACCACCGCCCTCCGGGCGGACTTGAACAAGTTCCCCGACGGGGACTCCGTCAGCGCCTACGCCCGGGACGCCCTGGCCTGGGCCAACGGCGCGGGCCTGGTGAACGGCACCGGCGAGGGGACGCTGAATCCCTCCGGCGGCGCCACCCGTGCCCAGGCGGCGGCGATCCTCCATCGCTTCTGCGAGAACGTGGCCCGCTGAGAGGCCCCTGGAACCATAGCGAATAGCGAACGAAGCCCCGCCGGATTACGGTCCGGCGGGGCCTTTCCATTTGATCTGCGCCTCACGGCCTCCTCCCGCCCCGCCAGGGGGCGAAGAGCTTGGGGGCGATGTCCCGGACCTCGGGCCACATGAAAAAGGCGGCGGCGAAGCCCATGGCCGTGCCCAGCCGGAGCTTTTGGTTCAGGGTGTCCGCGTCGTCGAAGAGGACGAAGTGGGCCTCGCCCTTCCGGCTGTAGGTGAAGTACCGGGCGCAGAGGTCCTGGGAGAAGAAGACGGCGGGCTGCTCCCGCTCCATCAGCTCCGCCAGGGCCTCGCCGGTGAGGGGCTCCCCCTCTCCCGACCGGGCGGGGAGCCGGAAGTCCATCCGCAGCCGCTGGACGTCCAGGGCCAGCTGCCCGGCGCCCCCGGCCCGCTGGACGGCCTCCTGGAGGTACTGGGAGAAGTTCCCGCCGGAGACGGCGGTGCAGAGGAGCACCGCCGCGCTGGGAGCGGCGCCGGCGTAGGGCTCCGGCAGGTAGAGCGCCCGCCGGGAGGCGGACAGGGCCGGGGCCAGGGCGGAGACAAAGGCGGTCCGGTCCCGCCGGGGGGCCTCCTCGAAGTCCAGGAGCACCCCGCCGTAGCTCCGCCGCCCGCACTCCCGGAGCACCGCGTCCCGCAGGGCCTCCGGGCTGTCGATGAAGGGAGCGCCCTGGTCGCTGACGGACAGGAGGCCCCCCTTGGTTTGCAGCAGCAGGCTCTGCCGCAGCAGGGCGGACCCGGGGCCGATGCGATAGGCCACATGGGCCAGGTTCCGGCAGTGGTTCTGGGCCTCCTGGGACGCCTCCGGCGTCACGGCCAGGTAGATTTGCAAGCGTCTCTCCCCCTTGCGTCCAGACTGGAAAGCTGGTATACTGTCAGCGTTGGTTTGAAGCCGGAAGCGGACTTCCGGGCTTCGAACAATCCTATGCCGGGAGGACGCGGACTATGCCCTTTTCCCTGATACCCAGCCGCCTGTTTGAGAGCTACCGGGAGGTGACGCCGGAGTACCTCCGCCGGGCGGGGGTGACGCTGCTGCTCAGCGATCTGGACTTCACCCTGGCCCCCAAGGTGGTCCGGAGGCCGGACCCGGCCCTCCGGGCGTGGATCCGGGACCTGGAGGCGGCGGGAATCTCCGTGATGATCGTCTCCAACAACCGTTCCGGGAGCCGGGTGACGGAGTTCTGCGCGGACCTGGGTATCCCCTACCAGGGCCACGCCGGGAAGCCCTCCACCAAGGGCCTGGAGGCCGCCATGGCCCGGGCGGGGGCGGACCGGGCCCGCACGGCCATGCTGGGGGACAAGCTGCTGACGGACATGCTGGCGGCCAACCGGGCCGGGGTGCTGGCCTTGATGGTGGAGCCCCTGGGCGGGGCCGTGACCCTCTGGCAGAAGGTGCTCCACGCTCTCCAGGCGCCCTTCAAGGCGGCCTGCCGCCGGAGGGGCGGGTGAGGGGGGACCGGCCCGCCGGACCCTCGCGGGAGTCCGGCCGCGCGTTTTATGACAGAGGGGTTTTGTAGGGGCGGACCTATGTGTCCGCCCTTCTATAGGAAGAGCCTGGGTCTCGGGAGAGAGGCAAATCTATGTGTCCGCCCTTCTATAGGAAGATACCGGGTTTCGGCAGGAGGGCGGACCTATGTGTTTGCCCTTCTATAGAAAGTACCCAGGTCCCGGAAGAAGGGCGGACACGCAGGTCCGCCCCTACAGATAATCCCCCTTTTAAAATGCGCGTTCGGGTGTTCCCCGCCGCAATCGGGCACTTGTAAAATGCCGGAGCTTGTGATAGAATGAATGCGAATTTATGAGAGAAAGCGGTGGCCCTATGGAAAATTACTCCTTTAAGACCGTGGCCTTCGGCGGCTTCGACAAGCAGGACGTGGTGCGCTATCTGGAACAGGCCGCAGAAAAAAGCGCCGCCCTCCAGCACGCCCACGAGGAGGAGTGCGAAAAGCTCCGCAGCGAGGCGGAGGAGCTGCGGGCCCAGGTGGAGCAGCTTCAAAGCCAAATCGGAAAGCTCAGCGTCCAGCGGGACTGGCTCCAGGGCCAGCTGGAGACGGAGACCTCCGCCCGGCAGGACCTGGAGTCCCTCCGGTCCCTGGAGCAGGACGTGGCCCGCCTCACCGCCGAGGCCGACGCTCTGCGCCCCGACGCCGAGGCCTACGCCCGCTTCCGGGAGCGCCTGGGGGCCATCGAGTGCGAGGCCCGGAACCGGGCCGACGACCTGGAGGAGCTCGCCGCCAAGAAGACCCGGGAGACGGCGGAGACCTTCCAGAGCCAGTACCGGAGCCTGATGGACGCCTTCCAGGCCGCCGCCGGGCACGTGACTCGGGAGCTCCAGGGCATCCAGGACGCCCTGGCCCAGCTGCCACGGACCATGGACCCCACGGAGGCCGCGATGAACGCCTTGATCTCCCGCCTCCAGGGAGGCAACTGGGCCGCCTGCCTGGCCGGGGCCCCGGAGGAGGCCGCCCCGCCGGAGGAGCCGGAGGAGAATCCGGTTCCCCCGGAGGAGCAGGAGAAGGAATCCCTTCTCCTGGAGCCCCCGGAGGAGGCGCCCGCCCCTGCGAACTCCTCGGAGTCCGAAGAGGAGGCCCCCTCCGGGGACCGGATGCCTCTTTAAAAATTCGCGCATGAAACGCCGCCGGAGGGGCAAGCTACTCCTGTATATTTGACCATTGTCAAAGGAAAAGGAGTGGTTTCCCATGGCCCATTTGAGCACCTATTTTTCTCTGGAGAACGCCTCCGGGCGGCACGACGAAAAGCTGCTGAAGCAGGGGCTGGACACCCTGCCCGGCGTCACCTCCGTCAGCCTCAGCGACCGGGGCTGCGTCGCGGTGGACTACGATTCCACCGGCGTCCGGCAGGAGCAGATCCGCCAGAAGGTCCAGGAGCTGGGCTACCAGCTGCGCTGTGAGGATTGAGGAGGAGCGTCCTATCCGGCGCTTTTCCTCCTGTAGGGGCGGACCTATGTGTCCGCCCTTCTATAGGGAGCACCCAGGTTCCGGGGGAATGGCCTGACCTGGGGGTCAGGCCCCGCAAGGTGTTCTATCGGTAGAAAGGCAGGCCCTGTGGGGCCCGGTCCCCAGACCGGGCCATCTCTCGGAACCATGGCACTCCCGTAGGACGGGTGATGGATCATCGCCCCTACACCATGCTGTGGAATAACCAAACATCATAAAACGCGCGGTCGGGCACGCCCCGATTGAGGAAAAACCTTGACACGCCGGACAAAGCTTGCTAATATACTGAGAGAGTCAAGTGAATAACCGCGATGATCGGAAAGAGTACCAGGGGACCCAAGGGGCAGAGAGGGCGCGTCACCGGCTGCAAGCGCGCCTCCGGCGGGGTCTGGGAAGTGCGTCCGTGAGCGGGAGGGGACGCCCCTCCGCCCGGCCCCCGTCAAGGGCCCCTTGAGTGATAAATGAGAGTGGAACCGCGATTCGTCGCCTCTCGTACTACGGTACGGGAGGCGCTTTCTTGTCCCCCGGACCGGCAAGGAGTGAACCACATGGATTTGACTCGCCTCAGCGGCCTCCTGGCCGCTTACCAGCGCCGGGACCCCGCGGCCCGGAGCAAGCTGGAGATTCTTTTGCTCTACCCCGGCGTCCACGCCCTGCTGTGGCACCGGGCGGCCCACTGGCTGTACCTGCGCCGCCGCTACTTCCTGGCCCGCTGGATCTCCCAGCACGCCCGCAGGCGGACGGGCATTGAGATTCACCCCGGCGCCACCATAGGCCGCCGCCTGGTCATCGACCACGGCATGGGCGTCGTCATCGGAGAGACCGCCGAGATCGGGGACGACTGCCTGCTCTACCATGGGGTGACCCTGGGGGGCACGGGGAAGGACCGGGGCAAGCGCCACCCCACCCTGGGGAACAACGTGCTGGTGGGCTCCGGGGCCCGGATTCTGGGGCCCTTCCGGGTGGGGGACAACGCCCGGATCGCCGCCGGGGCCGTGGTCCTGGGAGCCGTGCCCCCGGGGGCCACCGCCGCGGGCGTCCCCGCCCGGATCGTCCGGATGCGCGGCCTGCCGGCGGACTGCGCCGGAGACGGGGGCCGGACCGGCGTCCGGGAGGAGTTGGAGCGGCTGTCCCGCCGGGTAGAGGCTCTGGAGAAGCGAAGACAACCCGCCTGACCGGCGGAGGGGAGGAGCGCCTATGCTGTTTGAACGTCTGCACCACGCGGCCATCATCGTCTCGGACTACCGGAGGGCCCGGGCGTTCTACGTGGAGAAGCTGGGCTTCCCCGTCCTCCGAGAGAACTTCCGGGAGGACCGGGGGGACTGGAAGCTGGATTTGCAATTCGGGGACGGGGAGCTGGAGATCTTCTCTATCCCCGGCGCGCCGCCCCGGCCCAGCTACCCGGAGGCCCAGGGACTGCGGCACCTGGCCTTCCGGGTGGAGGACGTGGAGGCGGCGGTCCGGGAGCTGGAGGCCAGGGGCATCCCCTGTGAGCCCATCCGCCTGGACCCCTACACGGGGACGCGGATGACCTTCTTCCATGACCCCGACGGGCTGCCGCTGGAGCTCCACGAGTGAGACCGAAAAGGAGAGACGCCCATGAAGCTGGAGACCGTGGAGAAAAAGCTGGGCCTGACCTACCCCCGGGCCTTCCGGGAGATTTACGAGGCCGGGGCCCTGCGCTGGCTGTGCGGCAGGCCCCAGGCCAAGGCCCATTTGTTTCCCAACCGGCTGCTGGAGCAGAAGTGGTATCCCTATTGGAACCTGCTGCCGTTTTCCATGACGGAGAGGATGCTGGGAACGTTGCGCCTCCGGATCAAGCTGGACCGGGGCCGCTGGAAGGAGGGCGCTCAGCCCCTTCCCTTCGCGGCGGACGACGACGGGGATATCTACTTTTTCGATGCCGCCCTGGAGGACCCGGCCGCCCCGGTGTTCAACTGGGCCAGGGACTGCGGCGAAATTGAGCTGGTCCACCACAGCTTCGAGCATTTTATCTGCTCCCACCTGTGCTGGCCGGTGCTGCATCAGGAGATGCCCACGGATCACTGGTGGATTCAAAACCAACTCCGCTGGCTGGCGCCGGACCATCAAAGGGTCTGGGCCTCCGGCGATATGGACGCCCTGGAGGCGCTGTTTTTACAGACAAATTGCTGCAAGGGAACCGATTATGTAAGCTATTAAATCATAAGGAGAGGAAAAGCTATGTATCTCTACAATTCCGCCACCCACAAAAAAGAGGAGTTCAAAACTCACACCCCCGGCCGGGTGGAGATGTACACCTGCGGCCCCACGGTGTATCACTTCGCCCACATCGGCAACCTCCGGAGCTACATCATGGAGGACGTGCTGGAGAAGTACCTCCGCTTCGCCGGGTACGACGTGAACCGGGTCATGAACATCACGGACGTGGGGCACCTGTCCAGCGACGCCGACACGGGAGAGGACAAAATGCTCAAGGGCGCCAAGCGGGAGCACAAGACCGTCCTGGAGATCGCCCAGTTCTACACCGACGCCTTCTTCGACGACTGCCGGAAGCTGAACATCAAGACCCCCGACGTGGTCCAGCCGGCCACGGGGTGCATCGGCGAGTATATCAAGATCATCTCCAAGCTGGTGGACACCGGCTATGCCTACCTGGCCGGGGGAAACGTGTACTTCGACAGCTCCAAGCTGGCCCGGTACTACATTTTCAACGACCACAACGAGGACGACCTGGCCGTGGGCGTCCGGGAGGGAGTCGAGGAGGACTCCAACAAGCGGAATAAGAACGACTTTGTCCTCTGGTTCACCAAGTCCAAGTTCGAGGACCAGGCCCTGAAGTGGGACTCCCCCTGGGGGGTGGGCTATCCCGGCTGGCATATCGAGTGCTCCTGCATCTCCATGAAGTTCAACGGCGAATATCTGGACCTGCACTGCGGCGGGGTGGACAACGCCTTCCCCCACCACACCAACGAGATCGCTCAGTCGGAGGCGTATCTGGGCCATCCCTGGTGCCGGCAGTGGTTCCACGTCCACCACCTGAACACCAACAGCGGCAAGATGTCCAAGTCCAAGGGGGAGTTCCTCACCGTCTCCCTGCTGAAGGACTGGGGCTACGATCCCCTGGCCTACCGCTTCTTCTGCCTTCAGAGCCACTACCGCAAGGGGCTGGTGTTCTCCCGCGAGAATCTGGACAACGCCGCGGGGGCCTACAAAAAGCTCATCCGCCGCATCGCCGCTCTGAACCCGGACCAGGGCACGGCGGACCCCGCCGTGGTCCGGCAGTACCGGGAGCGGTTCCTGGAGCTGGTGGGCAACGACCTGAACACCTCCATGGGCATCACCTGCCTGTACGACGTCCTCAAGGCCCCGGCGGACGACGCCTCCAAGCTGGCGGTGCTGGACGATTTCGACCGGGTGCTCTCCCTGTCCTTGCTGGAGCAGGCGGCGGCGGAGCGCCAAAAGCTGGCGGTGGTCCAGCCCGCCCCCTCCGGCATCGGCCTGGGGTCCCGGGTGGAGGGGGAGTACCTGGTCCGCCACAAGGGGGAGCCTGACCCCGAGATCAGCGCGCTGGTCCTCCAGCGCGCCCACGCCAAGCAGGCCAAGAACTTTGCCGAGGCCGACCGCATCCGGGACGAGCTGAGGGCCCGGGGCATCGAGATCACCGACCGGCCCGGCGAGTCGGTGTGGGAACGAATCTGACCCTCGAAGGGCGCGGACACCAGCTGCGGGGTCCGCGCCCGTTACCATGCGCCGCCCGGAGCCACCGCCCGAACAATTGCCCCTTCCCGCGCAAAAGCTCTTGACGCGGGGAGTCTATTGTGCTAGACTGTTATTGCAGTCGATAATCATAGACTTAATAGGAGGCGTCCATGAAAAATCTGAGATTAGCCGAAGGCGAATACCGCTTTGCCCGCATCGTGTGGGAAAACGAACCCCTGCCCTCCGGCAAGCTGGTGGAGCTGGCGCTGAAGGAGATGGGCTGGAAGAAGTCCACCACCTACACGGTGCTGAAAAAGCTGGTGGACCGGGGCATTTTGCGCAATGAAAACGCGGTGGTCACCTCCGTGGTCCCCCGGGAGGCGGTGCTGCGGGAGGAGAGCCGGGCGGTGGTGGAGCGCAGCTTTGACGGCTCGCTGCCCTCCTTCCTGGCCCACTTCATGGGGGGCAGAACCATCACCGATGAGGAGGCCGACCAGCTCAAGGCCGTCATCGACCGCTTCCGGGAGGGGGAGCGCCATGGCTGACCTGCCGGGCGTCCTGTCCCAAGTCCTGCTCCCCCTGGGAGAGATGAGCCTCACCGCGGCCTACGCCGCGGCGGTGGTGGCGGCGCTGCGGTTTCTTCTGCGCAGGCGCGCGCCCAAGCAGGTGCTGGCCCTGCTGTGGCTGGTGGTGTTCGCCCGGCTCCTGCTCCCCCTCTCGCTGGAGAGCCCCGTCTCCATCGTCCCGGACGCCCTGCCCCGGCAGGAGCACGTCCTCCCCGAGGCGCAGCTTCCGCCGGACCTTCCCCCCGTCCCGGCCCTCACCGCCGCCCCGGTCCAGCCCTCCGCCCCCGCCCTGGAGGACGGCGCGGAGACCCTTCCGGCGGTCCAGGACGATCCTCTCACCAGCGTCAATCCCGTCCCCGCCCTCACCGCCCCGGGCGGCACGGTCCCCGCCGCTCCCCTGCCGGAGGCCCCGCCCCCCTTCCCCTGGGAAGCCGTCTTAGCGTGCGTGTGGCTGGCGGGCGCGCTGGTCATGGGCGGGAGCGGCCTTGCGTCCTATCTGCGGCTGCGCCGGCGGCTGTACGACGCCATCCGCGCCCCCGACGGCGCCTGGGAGCACCCCAGCGTGGCCTCCCCCTTCATCCTGGGGGTATTCCGGCCTCGGATCTACCTCCCCGCCGGGCTGCGGGGCCAGCCCCGGCAGTTCATCCTGTGCCATGAGCGCGCCCACCTGCGGCGGCTGGACCACATCGTCAAGCCGGTGTGCTGGGCGGCGCTGGCCATCCACTGGTTCAATCCGGCGGTGTGGGCGGCCTACCTGCTCATGAGCCGGGACATCGAGTCCGCCTGTGACGAGGCGGTCATCCGCCAGCTGGGACCGGAGG
>CAMXNV010000014.1 GCA_947245315.1 uncultured Oscillibacter sp.
ATGCACTCCAGGTTCTCCCTTGTGCGGGTCTCCGGGCCAAACACCGCTTCCCCGTGCTCGTCAAAGGTGAGCACCGAGGGCTGCGGTGAGGTCACCACCGCCTCCAGCAGGTAAAAGTTGCGGAAAATGCCGCTGTCCTCCTGCTCGTAAAAGGGGAGGATGTCCAGCTGCTTTTCCCGCATATAGGCCCGGTCCAGCTGGGAAAAGTAGAACCCCTTCAAGGGCCGGTCCGTCAGGCGGCGGATGTACATCTGCACCGTTCCCCGGGCCACAAAGTCGAAGAAGGCAATGGGCCCCTCTGCCAGCTCCAGGCTCCGGAGGTAGGTCCGGTAATGGGCCCGGCTCTCTTCCGCCGCCTTTAAAATCTCCTCTTTGTAATCCAGCAGGCGGCCGCGCTCCCCGTCCGCCTCCTTAATGGAAATGCCAAACCGCTCCCGGAGCTGCTCCCGAAGGCTGCCGCTGAAGCGCATCTCCTCCACATAGCGGACGTCCTCCTCGTCCTCCATTCCGGCGCGGATGGCCGCGAACCGGGAGGTCAAAAAGTACACGGAGCATATGGAGTCATCCAATTGGTCGTAAAGCTTTTGGATGAGGTAGCCGTCCCGGGCGCAAAACCACAGGTTCCGCAAGCCCTCCCTGCGCATCTGCCGGTAGAGCCAAATGACAAAGCTGGTCATCACCGGCCCGAAAAACAGGTAGCCGATGGCCCGGGCCTCCGTCACGTGGAGCTTCCGCTCCGGCTCTTCAAACTGGAAGGGGCTGTTCAGCAAACCGGCCACCAGCATCCCCGCCTGAATCCGGCTGGAGAGGCTTTGAATCTGATCCCACAGCCCCAGGCAGCCCGTCTTCTCAAAGAGCTCCAGCCCGCTGTAAAGCTGTAAGCCTGTATAGCCGCTTCGCTCCGGGCCCTTTACGTCGGCCTCCTCCGAGTCGCCGATGTGCAGACAGGTCTTTCCGGGAATCCGCTGCCGCAGTACCTGGAAGAGCCCGTGGCCCTTATCGGTCCGATGCTCGCAGGAGGCGAGAATGTCTGTGTACCAGGTGACGCCTCCGTCCTCCAGGAGGACGGCCAGTTGGTCCTCCGTGTAAAAGGTGTCGGAGACAATATACAGCTCTTTGCCGCTCCGGCAGACCTCCTCTAAAAGCGCGCACAGCTCCTTCCGTGGGACCAGCAGGGCCCGGTCCGTCTCCCACTCCAGCCGGGTCAGCTCCTCCGGGCTCAGGCCGGTGATCGGACAGCGCTCCAGGAGGCGCGAATAAATTTCGAGCAGCGTCGGGACGGTGTTCTTGTTCAGCTCCCGTTCCGCCTCCAGACGTTTCTGGGGGAAAGCCTCAATTGCAAAGCCCTTTTCCCGCAGCCGCCGGTCCACGATCTCAAACACATCCGTCGGGAACAGCGTCCGGCGCATGAGCAGAGTGTCAAACAGGTCGGCGCTCACCACATCGTGGGCGTCTATTTCCCGGCGGAGCGTCTCCTTCGTGACTCCCAAGCCGTCGGGGAAGGCGTAGGACGCCCGTTTGGCCGCCCGCAAATCGTTCCCGTGCACGTCCAGAAGGGCGATGTCCTGCTCCCGGCAGAAGGCTTCTATCCTTTTGGCGATCACCTTGCAGGACTCCGGCCGGGCCGCGACGAGGATCAGGCGGACTCCCGCCCGCGCCGCGTCCTGGAGGGAGAAAATCCGCTGGCCGTAGAGCTCCCCGGTGGTCCGGTAGCCGTCCAGCAGACCCGCCACCTGGTAGCCGTCCAGCTGCTTTAGGAGCGTCTCTGTCAGGGGGCTGAGGCCGTATATGGCAATACAACTGTCTTTATATGATCGTAACGCATCCAGTTTCAGGGCAATCACTCCTCTGTCCCTTCCCATGAGGGCAGCGTTAAGCAGAGCTGCCGGTATAATGTTCCAATGTCCGTTGAATTCCCGACTTCAAATCAATTCTGCTTTTCCAGCCAAGCCTCCTCAGCTTGCTGCTGTCCCCTGCTACAACAGACACGGCGTCCTTTACCTCCGGCGTGTTCCGTTCCGAAAGATCGAACACAACTTCCGCTCCATTTCCCCATTGCGCCGCATACAGCTCAGCCAATTCCTTCACTGAACGCTCTCCCGCTTCGTCGCAAATGTTATAACACTCTCCGGGCTGCCCATAAAACAGGGTATCCAGGAGTGCGTGCGTCGCATCCGTCAAATACAAGAAAGAGCGTATAGCCGAACCATCGCTTTTCAGTACAATTTGATTGGCTGATATCAGCTGATGAATAAAATCACCGTGCAGCCGCCCGTCTGTCAGGGACATGCCGGGCCCATAAATTTGAACCGGCCGCACAGTAACACAGGGTAAATTCATCTGCGCATAATAAAGGCTACACAGGGTTTCCGCGCTTCGTTTCCCGCTCGAATACGCATTCCGTGGATAATTCCAGTCTAGGAAGCCCATGTCTTTTTCCTTTACGCGCTTCTTTCCCGGGCAGGTTCCATAAACGTCCACACTGCTTACCAGCAAAAACTTTTCGCATCTTTTCTCCAGGGAGAACTCCAAAAGATTCTGACAACCGCGCACATTTGCCTGGAATATTTCCAGTGGGTTCTCTCTCCGGATTCGGACTCCCGCCGGGCTGGCGGCATGGATGCAAATATCCACGTCCCCCTCCCAGGCCACGGGGTCCCGGACATCCTGCTCCAAAATGCGGAGGTTCGGGTCCCCCAAATAGGGCCGGAAGCGCTCCTCCGCCCTCTCCCGGCTCCGGCACAGGGCCAAGAGCTGGGTATCGCTGTGATTCCTCCGGTTATTCTCAAAAATCAGGTACACAAGATACGACATCAGGAAGCTGTTGGCCCCGGAGATCAGGACGCTTTTGCGGCGGAGCCGCTCCAGGTCCTCCCGCTCCGACAGCATTCGCCGGATGTCTTCCTCCATCACCCTGTCCATCGCCTCACCCCCGCCGGTTTTCCTTCTCGCAGAAGAGGGGATACAGCGCCCGGGCTATGGCAAGGTCCTCCGGATAGGTCACCTTGATGCAAAAACGGTCCCCCTCCACCATGGTGACGGGAACCCCCAGGCGCAGAACCAGCTCGCTGTCCTCGTACACCTCTCTCTCCTGGGGAGCGCTCCGGTACGCCTCGTGGGCCTTCCTCAGGACTCCATACCGATAGGTCTGGGGGCCCTGCTGCACAAAGAGCTTTTCCTTCTGCAAGGTCCGGTCCGCCATGACCCCGTCGTTGCTGGCCGTGACGGCGTCCGTCGCTTTTACCACCGTGATGACTCCCTCGTATTTCTCAATGAGCTCGTAGTGTTTATAGACGGTCTCCTGGGAGAGAAGGGGGCACACCGCCGTCATAATCATCACGGTGTCCCGTTCCTGGGCCGGGATGGTGCACATTCCGCTGTACACGGAGTCGAAGCGCGTCACCCCCGCCTTGGCAATATACTTCAGCTTCGGAATGTGGTAGCGCTCTCCCCAGTCCCAAACCTGGGAAACATATTCGTCCAGCGTCACCACGCAAATTTCATCGATATGTGGGTTATTCTGCGCTGTTTTCATGGAATAGGCCACCATGGGCATCCCTGTCATCTCCACAAATTGCTTTGGAAGATTTCCGGAGTTAAAGCGAATTCCATAGCCTCCCGCTAAAATAATGGCGTAATTCATCCTCTCTCCCCACCTTTCTCAGCTTGTCTGTTCTCCTCTGGTGTCAAAGCAGCCAGTCCAGCTCCAGCTCCCACGCCGCCAGGGGGTGGTCCGGCTTGCTTTCCCCGTGGAAATCGCTGCCCCCTGAGACATGCAGCCCATACGTTTTCGCGATGCGCAGATACTCCGCCGTCTGCTCCGGCGTGTGGATGGGGTAGCGGCACTCGACGGCGTCCAGGCCATAGCCCGCCAGGCGCCGCACCAGCTCCTCCAGACTCTCCCCGTGCAGCACAATCTGATAGGGGTGCGCCAGGGAGGCCTTGCCGCCCGCGTCCTTAATGCGTTCTATGCACTCCTGGGCGCTGGGTTTTGTGCCCTTCTCAATCTCCTGGAATTCCGGCGTGTCCAGATAGAGGTCAAAGACCTCCTTCCAGGTAGAAGCCACGCCGTGGCGAAGCATCACCCGCGCGAAGTGGGGCCGTCCCACCGCGCCGCCTGCGGCCTCCGCATCCACTTCTTCCAGGGGAACGTCGACGCCCTTGCCTTTCAGGAACCTCCAAATGCGATATTTTCGGTCGTCGCGGCCCTTCTTTTTGCCGTCGATCCACGGGCGCATGGTGGAGACGGAAAAATCGTAGCCCAAAATATGGAGGTTCAAATAGTCGTCGGCGCTCAGCTCCACGCCGTGGATGAATTGGAGGCCGAGAGATTGCGCCGTTTCCGCCGCCTCATCCAGACCGTCGAGGTTGTCGTGGTCCGTAAGCGCCCATACGTCCATGCCGCGCTTCGCTGCCAGGCGGGCCAGCTCCGCCGGGGGATACTGCCCGTCCGAGGCGGTGCTGTGGGTATGTAAGTCCGCTTTATAAATCATGCATTCTCCTATATACAATATATTCTCTATTCCTTGCTGAACTTCGTCATATGATCTTGATCTATTCAGGTCAATTGTGATTCAAGGTATCCCAAGTAGCCGTCCTCGTGTCGCGAGATCCAATTCATCAAGCCCTCAACCAAAAACGCCAATTGATGCCGCTCGTCTTCCATATTAAAAAAATCTTCCAATGGAAAGCTTCTCTTCTTGACCACCTCTATTGTAATCATCTGGTTCTCCCGGGAGCAGGTCTCTTCTCCATGCACAAGCGTGATATCCGCAACTTCCCTCAGGTTCGTGGACACATTCACGGCGTTTTTATCGTTCCATAAGATAAATCTGTCTTGCCCGTCATAATCAATATTCCATTTGTGCAATCCGCCGTATGCGGTATTGACAGCTTCCGCCCGGCGATGGCGCAGCCGAATTTTCCCTCCAACTTTTAAAATGTATAGGCACTCAATTATGCTCTTATATGGGTCAATACAATGGTCCAACGCATTGTTAATCAGAATGACATCGCAGAAATTCTCCTCAAAGAAGTTTGCCGCAAATTCAAACATACCAAATTTCGTTCTCTCAAATTCAACGCCCGCGCACTTTTCATTGATGCGGTTGTAAAACGGCGCCAGCGGGTCCACCGCTATCATCTGTAAAGTCTCTGCGTTTGGCAGTCTGTTTCCATACATGGAATACAAGCCACACCCAATATCCATAACCACCGAATGGGAATTCAGTCCGTCCGCTAATCGAGAACAGGTGCGGTCTATCCCTAAAAAGTCTGTGTTCCTCAACTTGTCCCGATAAGCCTGATGACGCGGGCCTTTGGGCGCGGCCACTTCTTTTACCCAGAAGTCCACCTCCGACATGAAATTTTCAAGCCAGATTTCCGCCTGATCCGTAAACTCCACATTCCACTGATACCGCAGGTGATCCCGAACATAAACCAGATACTCGTTTTCGATAGTGTCCGAGTCAATGACGTGGATATTGGGTGAGAAATCACGGCGAATGATTTCCTCTATTTCTCTCCTATAGCTCGTATTTTTCACCCCAAGAAGAATGTAGTCACTCTCACCCTCGAGGCAGGAGCGCTTGGCTTCCTCTGGGGAGACCACCGGACGCCCGTTAATCTGTTTTCCCTGGCTGTCTTTTGTGCTGCTGCAATAAGCAACTACGCTGTATCCTACTTTTTCCGCCTGATGGGCCAAGCGTCTGCCCGCCTCTCTTGTCCCCCAGACGACACACTTCTTCTCCATCCGTTCTCTTCCTCCTTGACACGGCCATCCCCTTCATGGGAAAGAGCCTGCTGCGTCTCTTTGACTGCTCCAGCGGTCTTTCAATCTGCCGGGCTGAACCCCGGGAATCCCGTTTTTATTCCAACCCAAAGAATCTGACCAGTTTTTGAACGATCTCCTCCGGCGTCTCCTGTCCGTCGTTTTGGATCACGATGGTGGAGTGCCCGGGCTCATCATAAGGCAAGTCCACGCCCACTACGTTTTTGGCCCCGGAGGAGTACAGCTTCTTCTGGTCCCGCCGGTAGAGGGTCTCTCGGGTCACCTTGATGTAAATCTCCTTGTAATTCTGGATATTCTCCCGGTTCCAGGAACGAACCTCCGTGTACATGGCAATGCTGCAAATCACAATGTCGCGGCCTGCGTCCGACACCTGTTTGCAAAACCTAAAAACGTCGAAAGCACCGGCCTTCCGCGCCTCCGTTGTATAGCGGTCTAGCTGCAAGACGGTTCCGTCCGCCGCGCTGTGGCCCACCTGTGTCCGCATCCTGTCTCCATCCAACAGGATGGCGTCCGGGCTCCGCTTTTTCAGGCGCTCGTAAAACCGCCCGCCGATGGTGGTCTTTCCCGCTCCGGCCAGGCCGGTGAAGAAGTAGACCGTTCCTTTCTTTTCCACGCTTACGTGTCCTCCTCGTTGGTTTTCTCCAACAGTTCCACGACCTCCTCCTGTAGGAACGCAAAGCCCTTTTGCAGCACCGCCCGCCGTTGGTCGGTACAGTCCTCTCCAGCCGAGGTCTTCGCCAGGTCCAGCATCCGCTCCAGAAGGTATTGGGCTTGATCCAGGTCGTCTAAATGCAAGTTCTCCATGGTCTCAGTGGTACAGCGGCTGCTCCAGCAGCGCCGGGTCCGGCTCCAGCTTCCGCATCATCCGCAGCGGCTGGCCGTTCCGGTTCACAAACCGCAGGCCGTTCAGCAAAATCCTGGTGTTGGCCAGGCGCTTCTGATTGAAGAGCTCCATCTGCCCATCCAACATGGACTCCTGGAGCTCCTTGACGACGTCCTCTCCTACGGGCTCGCCGTTCATGGAGATTTTTGCCAATTCATAGATGTTCTTCCAGGTGTTGCGCATATAGCGGTTCATGGTGGTGAAGCCCGCGATCAGCTCCTTCACCCGCTCCTCGTCCACCGGGGCCCCGTCGTAATAGTGGAAATCGTAGCCGTAATACGCGTAGGCGTCCCGAAGAAAATACTCAATAAAATATCGCTCTGTATCGTTGGCAAAATCGTCATAGGTCCGGTAGACCGTGGAGGGGTCAAAGCCCACGGCGTAGTCCCCGCCCGGGTTCGGGTCGTGCTTCCCACCCTCGGAGCAATAGGTCATGCTCTCCGTATAGGGCAGGTCCAAAAAGTCCGCCAGGACGCTGAACGTGGCCTTGGGATTCAGCTTCCCGTCCTCGAAGCGGACCAGGATGCTGTCCTTGTACAGCCGGTCCTCCGGGTCAACCATGAAGCTGCGGTTGAAAATACGCTCGGAGATGGCGTCGGTCACCACGGTCCACTCTCCGTCCTTGCAGGACTCTCCCCTGTTTTTGGCGGCGTTGGCATACCAGTTCATAAAGCGCACCGTGGCCGCGTGACTGGTGGTGAAGCGCCGCAGGGGCGTGAAGGTCTTGATATATTTAAAATTCTGGAAAATGGGCGACTGGTGAATCTCCTCCAGGTTCTCCGCCTCCAGGACCGCGTTGCCCCGCTCGTCCGCCTGCATGCTGTAGACGATGTTCTCAAAGTGGGGCTGGAAAAACACCGCCGGGGCGATGCGCGACGCCCGGTCCAGGCCCGAGACGGCCATGTCCGTATGGAGGTAGGCCCCCACCATGATGTCCTTCACCGTCCGGTGCTTCATCCGGTAGAGCTCCTCCACCGTCTCCGGGGCCCAGCTGTGGAAGCAGCGCAGGGCCTCTTTCAGGTTCTGGGCCTTGTCCATGATGGCCTGGATGTCCTGGACCTGGCTCATCACGTCCTTCATCATCAGGGAGGGCAGCACCAGCAGGTTGGGATGGTCGTCGAAAATCTCATTGAAAAAGTCGCCGCCGTTGTGGGAGGAGAGCTGGGTGTGCCAGATCAGGCGGTTGATCTCCCGAACGCCTACGGGCTTCAAGGCGTACTGGCTGTAGTCGATGCCGAAGCGGGCCTTGAAGTCGATGGGGTACTGCGCCAGCTCGTCCTCGATTAAAAAGACCAGCTTCTCCTCCTCCAGCAGGGGGCGCAGGTTCAGGCACTGCAAATGGGCGCAAAAGGTCCCCCAATCGGCGTAGTGGAGATACACGTGGTTCTCCCGGCCAATCAGGTCGCTCCTGCGCACATTGTCACGCAAATATTCCAATTCATATTGAGAGTAAACGTCGCTGGCCAGGATGGGCTTTTCCAGGTCATGGAAAAAACTCCGGCTGACGACGGGATTTTTGAAGTTCATGTACTCCCCAAAGCGCTCCTCCGCCGGGTAGAAGGGGACATAGCCCGCTTCGTCGTAGGGGAAGAAGCAGATGGGCAGCTCGTCAAAGGGAAGGAAGTCCTTCCGGAACAAATAGGGGTACTTTTTCAGCAGCTTGCAGTTCCGCTCGTAGCGGCCCCGGAGCTCCTTGACATTGGGCTCATAGAACGCGCCGGTCATCAGGGGCAGGATGTCCTCCCGGAAGTGGCCCTGGTTGTACAGGTCCCGGAAGCAGGTGTAGGAAATCTTATAGTCCCCGCCGGTTTGCAGGATGTAGAGCGCCGCCTCCAGGACTCCGGCGGGGTCCTCCCCCTGGTGGATCGCCAGGGCGTAGGCGCTTCGGGCCTCCTCCGCCTGGTTCAGCGCGGCCAGCTTCCGCGCCAGCTCAATGGGTTTCAATCGCGCTCCTCCTTTGCAGAAAAATGGGGGCGGGCCTGGGCCCGCCCCCGTGAGAAATGCAGGGTTTCGCTCGTTTCAGCTATCAGGCTATTAGCCCAGCAGCTGGAGGACGCCCTGAGGAACCGCATTGGCCTGGGCCAGCATGGCCTGGGCGGACTGGATCAGAATGTTGTTCTTGGTGTAGGCCATCATTTCCTCGGCCACATCCGTATCCCGGATGGTGGACTCGGCGTCCTGGATATTCTCCGCCATGACACTCAGGTTATTGGCGGTGTGCTCCAGACGGTTCTGGGTGGCGCCCAGCGTACCACGGACCTCAGAGACGTAGTTGATGGCGTCCTTGATAGTCTGGATGGCTCCCTTGGCGCTGTCCTGATCCGCAATGCTCAGGGCGTCGATGCCCAGGGCCGCGGTGTGCATATTGCCGATGGAGACCGTCAGCTGGTTGAAGTCGTCGCTGGTGTCGCCGATCTGGAGGGTCAGGGACTTGCCCTCATAGGCGCCGCCGCCCAGCTTCACGTCGGCCGCAACGCGGTCTTCCTTAGCCGTGGTTCCGGCAACATCCTTGGAAGTCAGGGTCACCTTGTTCCCGTCCACCGTGGTGGTATACTTGTTGGGCAGTTCCGTATCAATCGCGGTCTTCAGAGCGTCCAGCACGTCCGAAGTGTTGTAGGTGGGGATGGTTCCGCCGTTGGCCAGGCCGAGGCTGCTCAGGTCAACCGCGACATTGCCCTTGGTTCCAGGGGTCGTTCCATCGGTGAACTCGAAAGTGACTCCATCAACCGTAATGGTATCTCCCTCTTTGATCTTGCTGACATCCACTTCGAAGGTCACATTGGCAGCCGCCGCCTCGCTGTTGGAGAAGAACTGCTTCATGACAGAGGCCTCGGTGGTCATATCGCAGATTCCGTTGGCCTGATCGCCGCCAATATAGGACTTGGCCGTGCTGGCCACCGTTCCAGTAGTAGCGTCGCCCTTATAAGCGGACAGGGACTGGAAGGTCAGCTTGCCCACGCCGTCGGCCACGCCGCCGTTACCAACGGACCAGGTATTGTTCTGAGCCGCAGCTTCCGTTCCGGAGTCGTTCACAACCGCGTTCATTCCATTTGCAATTGTGACCATAGCCAGAGCCTGCTTGTCGGGATCGGCAAAGTCAGCCTCGCTCTTGAAGATGGAGCTCAGGTCGATCACAGTCTCAGCCGTACCCGGGGTGATAGCCTCGTCCGTCAGCTTGAAGGTATACTTCATATCGCCGACATTCAGGGAGTCGCCGTGACGCAGCTTCTCAAAATCAATGGTCACGTCCACCTGAGCCTGGTGGGTCGCGCCGATGCCAAGGCCGGTGACAGGATCCTGGACCTTCCAGTTCACGGTGCCGGTTCCGTCGCCGTTTTTGGCCTTGAAGGAGACGTCAAAGTCGGGGGTAATGACCTCGCCACCGGTGGTGCCCATGAAGTCGACCTGGGTGAAGGTGACCTCGTCGGCAGAGGCGCCCGCAGACATCTCATAGAAATGCCCGCCGATCTCAACATACTTGGCAGCGGAGCCGGGAGCGTTCGGTTTCTCCAGGGCAGCCTTCCAATCCACAGCCGTGCCGGTTCCGGAGGCCTGAGCCGTGGCATTGTTGGCGGAAGCAGTCAGGGTAGAGCCCGCCTTGAGAGACTGGCCGCCCTTGAGGACAGCCGCGGCAATCTCCGCGCCGGTCATGGCCTTGCCGGCGGCAGAGGCCTTGCCCTCAATGGTGGTTCCTCCGATGTTCACTTCGAAGGTGGCGGTTCCGTTGGCCGGTTTGGTCACAGTCACATCGTCAAACTTTACCGTGAAGCTGGCGTTGGTCTGCTTATTGGCCGCCGGGGGACGGTTGGTGATATAGCTGGCATTGAAGGCCGCGCTGGGGCCGGAGGCCTTGAAATCATTGACCGTCAGGTTCTGGATGGCGCTGCCCTCGCTGATCTTGTCAGTGGAGTCCGCGTCCAGGGAGCCGTCCAGCAGCTTGATTCCGTTGAAGTTGGCGGAGTCCGCGATACGGTTGATCTCGGAACGGAGGGCGTCGACTTCCTTCTGGAGGTTCTTCCGGTCGACCTCGTTGTCATAGGTTCCGTTGGCGGACTGGGTGGCCAGGTAGTCCATGCGGTTGAGCATGTCCTGGATCTCCTGCATGGCGCCCTCGGCGGTCTTCACCAGGGAGATGCCGTCCTTGACGTTCTTCTGGGCGGCGTTCAGGCCGGTGATCTGAGCCCGCATCTTCTCGGAAATAGCCAGACCGGCGGCGTCGTCGCCCGCGCGGTTGATCTTATAGCCGGAGGAGAGCTTTTCCAGGTTCTTCGCCAGGGCGGAGGTATTGGTGTTGTAGTTCCGGTAGGCGTTCATCGCCAAAATATTGTGCTGAATACGCATATCTAATCTCCTTATAATCTTACCGGACGCAATCCTTCGCGTCCGTCCGAAAGGTGGTGGCGGCCTGGGGTGCGGGCAACCGGCCGGACTGCCCGGGCCCTGCTCCGCCGGTACGGTATTTCAACCGGCCGCGCGGACCGGGTGAAACCTTAGGGGCCCTTGGATTCGGCTCCCGCCGAACCCGTTCAATAGCTTTATCGGCAGCTTTCCGCGCAAATTAAGGGGCAGCGCAAAAATTTTCGCAGGACAATTTTGAGCCCCCCTCGTCCCCGGGAAAACAGCCGGGGGATCGGCTGATCCCCCGGCTGAAAACTTAGCTCAAAATGTGAACATCCATCGTATAGGGCTGGGCCACCGGCATGCCCGAGTCGGTGGGCCAATAGGTGGCGTTGGGGTCGATGCTGAAAATCAGGTGCTGTCCGTCGTACTCCTCCGGCACCGCCTCGTAGGGGACGCTGACGACCCGGACCCCGGCCTCAAAGAGCTCCTCGTCAATGCCGCTGGTGAGGGTCATGTTCCGGGGCACGTCCAGCACGAGCAGACGGTACATGTCGCTGGGGTCCGTGTAGGGAGCATTGGGGTCCGGGCAGCCTTGCAGGAACATGGTCGTCTCGTAGTCATAGAGGCCGATGATCCCCCGGAAGACAATCCGGTCCCCGTCCTCCGGGAGGGCGGTCTCGTCCACCGGCTCCCTGGGGACGAAGTCCGGGTCCGGCGTCCAGGCGTCCAGGGCGGCGGTATCCCCGGCGTCGTGCCACTGGAGCTCCTCCGTGCCGATTTCCTCAAAGGTCCAGTCGGTTTCGCCGAGGACGTTGCCCGCCCAAAGCGTCACCATGCGGACCGCGCCGCCGTCCAGGGTCACCCGCTGGGTCTGGCCCTCGCCGGTGCCGCTGGAGTTGGAGCAGGACAGAACTCCGTTCCGGTCCCCCGCGGCGAAGAGGTTCCCCCGGAAGCCCCCGGCCTCGCCGACGCCCTCCATCAAAATGTCGGGGGGCTCCAGCAGGGTCCCGCTGTCGGGGTCGTACTGGAAGACCCGGATGTAGTCGATACCGAAGGTAGTGGGCTGGCTCAGCAGCAGCGCCGGGACATTGTGCCGGGTCTGCATCGGCGTCAGGGCGTAGCGGTATTCCCCCGTGGGCTCCTTGTTGGGGCCGAAGTCGCCGTAGTCATAGGTCTCCGCCCTGCCCACGATCTCCTTGTATTGCTCCATGGCGAGCTTGCCGGGATCGGGGACCTCCTCCGCCGGTTCCTCCGGCGTCTCCGCGGGCTCCTGGGCCTCCGGCTCGCCGGAGGCGGGAGCGTTCTCCGCCGGGTCCTTCTCCCCACCGCCGCAGGCGCTCAGCAGCAGCACCGCCGCCAGCAGCAGGGCCGCCAGGCCGCTTTGTTTCCGAAATTTCATATCCATTCTTCCTCTCCGCGTAAACGCGTAAAATCGTGTAAAGCCGATTATAGCAGACAAGCTTCCCCCTTGCAATCGTTTTCGTAAAAAAGCGCCCCCGGCCTCAGAACGGCTTGCCCTCCGGCGCGGTTTGTGGTACACTGGCAGGGCTATACTACGTTTCTGCAAGGAGGGCGCGCCATGCGCATCGATTATCACAAGGAATACAGTTCCCGCCTGGGCCGGGACATGGAGTTCAAGGTCTACGGCCACGGGGGCAAGCCCGCCCTGGTCTTCCCCTGCCAGAACGGGCGCTTTTTCGACTGGGAGGGCTTCGGCATGCTGGAGACCCTGGGGGACTACCTGGAGGAGGGCAAGCTCCAGCTCTTCACCGCCGACACCATCGACCGGGAGACCGTCTCCCAGGTGGACGGCAACCCCTACGACCGGGTCCGGCGGCACGAGGCCTGGGTGAACTACCTGACGGAGGAGCTGGTCCCCAGAATCCGGGAGATCAACGGCACGGGCCGGGCCCTGCTCTCCACAGGCTTCTCCATGGGGGCCTATCACGCGGGGAACCTGTTCTTCCGGCGGCCCGATCTCTTCGACAGCGTCATCGCCCTCTCCGGGGTCTATGACACCTATGACATGTACAACGGCTATATGGACGAGGTCGTCTATGCCAACGATCCCTGCGCCAGCCTGTCCGGGATGCCCGAAGACCACCCCTATATCCAGCTCTTCAACCAGCGGAAGATCATGATCTGCGTAGGCCAGGGCGCGTGGGAGGAGCCCCTCCTGGCGGGCACCCGCCGCCTGGACGCCGTGCTGCGGGCCAAGGGGATTCACGCCTGGGTGGACTACTGGGGCTTCGACGTGAACCACGACTGGCCCTGGTGGAAGAAGCAGCTCCGCTATTTCCTGCCCCACGTGCTTTAAAAAAGAAGCAAAAAAGGGACTGCTTTCGCAGTCCCTTTTCTTATGCGTTTCGAGGCGCTCACTCGCCCATGGGCGCGCCGCACTGGGGGCAGAACTTGCTGTCGGACTCCGCGCCGCAGATGGGGCACTTCTTCCCGGCGGCGGGCTCCTCCTCGGGCTCCCCGGCGGCGGGCTCTTCCTTCACGGGCTTGCTTCCCTCCAGCTCCGCGATTTTCGCCTTGGAGGCGTTCACCGCCTCGACGGCCTCCCGCACCGCGTCGGGAATTTCGCCCTCGTATTCGCTAACAAACCACTCGCCGATGGCCCGATAGTTTTTATCGATTTCCTTTTGCTCTCCGGCGATGGCCACGTTGATTTTCACCAGCTCGGCGGCGTCCTTCGTCCGGTCGGCGGCCCGGTTGGCCACGTCCTTTGCCTTACGGGTCAGTTCATCAATGGAAAACGCCATGTCATATATCCCCTTTCATATTCCGAACCCGCGCGAGCAGGCTCTAACTCCGCAGCTTCGTCATCTTGCGGATCGTTGGACCTAGTATAGCGTATTCTCCCGGGGAACGCAACTAAAATTCCCGAATGTTTACAGTTCTTTTTCATTATCCCGGGCCCGGAGAGGGTCAGCGGTCCTGCTCCGCCTTGCGCACCGCGCCGGAGGAGGCGTCGATCTCATACTCGTACTCCACTCCGCCGGAGCGGAACTCAATTTCGTAGACCCAGACGCCCTCGTCCTCGTCCAGCTCCCACTCCACGTAACCGGCCTCCGCCCGAGGCACGCCCGCGTGGTCCAGGGCCGTCTGCTTGGCGGCCTCCCCGCCGATGAAGCCCTCCTCCCGGAGGCCGGGGTGGTCCTTCCACTCCTCCTCCGCCTTGCGGACGGCCCCCGTGTCCGCCTCGATCTCATATTCATATTCCTTGCCCCCGGCGTAGAAGTCTATCTTGTAGACCTGCACGCCGTCCTCCCAGTCCAGCTGGGCCCCCAGGCCCAGGGCCTCCGACTGCCGCACCCCGGCGTGGGCCAGGGCGGCGGCCAGGGCGGCCTCCTCCCCCGTGAGCGGCACAGGGGGCTCCTCCTCCGGGCTATCGGAGTCCGGCTCTCCGCCCGTCTCCTCTACCGAGGGGATTTTCTCAAAGAGGTTCGCCCGGCCCTCCAGCACCTGGCCGCTGTAGGCGTCCACCTTGTACTGGAAGCTCCCCAGGGTGATGTGTTGGAGCTCCACCTCGTAATGGGCGGGGGTCTCGTCCAGCTCCGGGTCCACGGAGCTGGTGATGGAGTCCATCTCCAGGGTTCCGGCGTACCGTTCCGCGGCCCCGGCGGCGGCGGAAGCGCCGATGGGCATCCCCGGCGCGCCGGCCTGCCAGAGCTGCTCCAGCTCCTCGGCGCTCAGCTCCGCCAGGGCCCCGGCGTCCAGGCTCTCGTTCAGGGCTTGGAGCTCCTCAATCATGGCGGCCTTGCCGGGGGACAGGCTCTTCTGGTCCTCCACGGCCTTGCCGGAGGGAACGCCTCCCTCCCCGGCCTCTCCCCGTTGGAACAGCTGCCAGAGCTGAAGGGCCAGCACCAGGGCCAGCAGCGCCAGGGTGGCGGCCAAAAGCCAGTGGGTCAGCCGTTTCCCCGGGTCCGGCTGTCCGGGATTCTTTTTTACAGGGCTCATAGAATACCCTCCTCCTACATTGAAAGTCTTTTCATTATAGCACAACGCTCCGCGGAAGAAAAGCCCGGCGGCCCACGTCTTCAAAGCACGGCCCTTTCAAGGACACGGGCCCCCAAGGCTCCCTCTCTGAGGGAGCTGTCGCCGCCGGAGGCGGTGACTGAGGGAGTTCCCCCACCCCCACGAACGCTTGTCACACCCCCTCCGCCCGTGCTATAATAAACAGGACAACTCCCAAACAGGAGGCACGCCCCATGCTGGAACTCTTCCTAACTCACCTGCAAGCCCACGGTTGGGCCCTCCAGCGCTCCCCCACCCCCGGTTTCCCGGAGCCCCTGGCGCGCCGTTACCCCCGCTGCCCGGAGGACTGGCTGGTCCTCCTCGCCTCCGTCCGCAGCCTGGTCCGGGAGGACGGCGGCGCCTGGTTCCTCTGCGGCCCGGACTACGCGGGCCAAACGGACAGCGCATTCCGCTGGAACGAATGGGAACTTCTCAGCCTGGAAACCGCCGGGGACGACGCGGCCTGGCGGGCGGAAATCCGGGCCTTCTGGGACGCCCACCTCCCCATCGTTCTCTCCGTGGCGGAGGGCTACGCCTACTACGCCCTCTCCCTGGCGGACGGCTCCGTAGTCCAGGGCTCCGAGCCGGAGTTCGAGGACTGCCGGACCGCGGCCCCCTCCTTCCGGGACTTCATGGGCCAGGTCCTCCAGGGACAAATTCAACTCTAAAAGGGACCCGCCGGACGGCGGCTCTCCCATTTTCAAAATAACGACGAGAGGAGGCGCCCCCATGCCGGACTGCCGGACCCGCTACCCCATCCTGCTCATCCACGGCCTGAACTGCCGGGACGATTGGATTTTCTCCTACTGGGGCCCCGTGACGGAGCTCCTGCGGGCCCGGGGGGCCCAGGTCTACCTCAGCGGCCAGGACGCCTGGGGCGCTGTTCCCCGGAACGCCTGGGCCCTGCTCCGCCGGAGCCGGGAGGTCCTCCAGGAGACCGGGGCCAGGAAGCTGAACCTCCTGGCCCACTCCAAGGGCGGCCTGGAGGCCCGGTATCTCATCTCCACCTTGGGCTTCGCCGGGCGGGTCGCCTCTCTCACCACCATCTGCACCCCCCACCACGGTTCCCGGGCCGCGGAGGCCTGGCTGGGCCGGGAACGGGTCTGCCGCCTGGCGGGGCCCCGGCTGGAGTCCTTCTGGCGGGCCCGGGGGGATCACGCCCCGGACTTCCCGGCGGCCCTGGCCGCCCTGACCCCGGAGGCCATGGCCCGCTTCAATGCCGAGAATCCGGACTCCCCCCTGGTCTACTACCAGAGCTGGGGGGCCCGGCTGGACCGGCCCGGCTGGGACCCCATGGACCGCTTCCAGCTCTGGCTCACCCGGGCTGACGCCCCCACCGACGGGCTGGTCTCCCCGGCCTCCGCTGTCTGGGGGGTCTACCGGGGCACCCTGGCGGGGGTCTCCCACCAGGACAGCGTGGGAGGACGTCGGAGACGCCGCCCGAACTTTGACCCCGGCGTCTTTTACGTCCGCCTGGTCCAGGAGCTGGCGGAGATGGGCTTTTAGATTAGATTCAAATCGCCTTTAGAAAACAGCCCCCGGCAAAGGAGGACAAGCCATGAACCCCAACACCCAAGCCGCCCCGGCGAAGGTCAACCTGGCCCTGGACATCCTGGGCCGCCGCCCGGACGGCTACCACGAGATGCGCATGGTGATGCAGACGGTGAGCCTCTGCGACCGCGTCACCCTGGAGGAGGCGGAGGAAGGCTTTACCCTGTTCGCCCCGGGCCTGGCGCTCCCCCAGGGGAAGACCCTGGAGCAGCGGGCGGCGGAGGCCTTTTTCGCCGCCCTGGGGCGGCCCATGCCGGGCCTCCGGGTGACCTTGGAAAAGCGTACCCCCGCCTACGCGGGCCTGGGGGGCGGCAGCGCCGACGTGGCCGCCCTGCTGCGCCTCCTCCGGCGGCGCTACGCCCCGGAGCTCCCCCCGGCGGACCTGGAGGCCATCGGCGGGCAAATCGGCAGCGACATGCCCTTCTGCGTCCGTGGGGGCACCGCCTTGGCCGAGGGCCGGGGAGACCTTCTGACGGACCTGCCCCCCCTGCCGGACTGCCGTTTTGTCATCTGCAAGCCGGACTTCGATCTGCCCACGGGGCCCATGTTCGCCCGGCTCCGGTTTGACGGGAGCCTCCCCCATCCGGACGTCTCCGGCATGGCCGCCGCCCTGGGGCGGGGCAGCCTGGACGGGGCAGCCCGCCGGGTGGGCAACGTCTTCGAGGCGGTCCTGGAGAAGCCGGAGCGCCGGGAAATCGAGTGGATCAAGGAAACGCTCCTCCGCCGCGGAGCCCTGGCCGCCGCCATGTCCGGATCGGGCCCCGCGGTGTTTGGCCTCTTCGCCCCGGACGCGGAGACCGCCGGGGCGCTGGAGGAGCTGCGGGGCCGCTACGCCCAGGTCTTCCAGGCGGAGCCGGTGGGGCGGCTGCTGTAGTGCCGCAGCAGGGAAACCCGGAGGGGGAATCCTCCGCCCGCGCCGCCCCTTGGCTCCCTCTTTGAGGGAGCTGTCGCCGCCAAAGGCGGTGACTGAGGGAGTTCCCCGCAGGGCGTATTATTCCTTGGCCCCTTTTGAAAGGAGCTCCCGGCAAAGCCGGGTGGGGATTGTTCCCCCGTCCCCCGCGGGGCCGTTCTCCAGGGCTCTTCTGTATGCAAGCCTGGCAATAGAAGTACCCTGGAGGGCCCTCTCCGTCACGGCTACGCCGTGCCACCTCTCCCAAAGGGAGAGGCAAGTGGGTCTGCCGGACGAACGGACTGCCTTCTTTGGAAGCGGCGAAAACAACCTGCAACCCCTACTTGGCTCCCCCTCCGGGGGAGCTGTCCGGCCACAGGCCGGACTGAGAGGGCTCCCCTCCTCAGCCCCGCTCCACAGGAAACGGACGGGGACAGAGCCCCGTCCCTACACCATTCTGCCGTCACGCGGGGAGCCGCCCCGCCCCCTCACAGCAGCACCGGCACCTCCTGCCGGATCTCCAAGCTCCCCGGCGTAACCCTACAGTCATACGCGCACACGCCCACCCCCCTGGCCGCCGCCTCCCGAAGGGCCGCGCCGAAGGCGGGGTGGGTCTCGTCGTTAGGGGCCACGCTGCGCATCCCCTCCATCTGGACCACGAAGAACAGCGTGGCCCCCAGCCCTTCCTCCGCCGCCCGCTGGAGCTCCCGGATGTGCTTCACTCCCCGCTCCGTGGGGGCGTCGGGGAAGCGGGCCGCGCCCCCCTCCTCCAGGGTCACGCCCTTGACCTCAATCAGATGGAGGCCCCGGGGCCCCTCCACGCAGAAGTCCAGCCGGGAGTCCCCCCAGGTGAACTCCCTGCGGAGGACCGCCCCCTGGGGCAGCCGGGGCTCCAGCCACTCGGCGAAGACCCGGTTGGGGGCCTGGGCGTCCATGTTCACCAGCAGCGCCCCCTTCTCCACAGCAACGAGGTCATAGGCGGTCCTCCGGTTCGGGTTGCCGCTCCTCTCCAGATAGACGGCTGCCCCCGGGACCAGCAGCTCCCGGCAGCGGCCCGTGTTTTTGACGTGGACCGTCTGAACGCCCTCCGCCGTCTCCACCTGGGCGACAAAGCGGTTCGGGCGGCTGAGGAAGCGGCCCGGAACCACGGCTTGATACTGCATCACAGGCTCCTCTCCGGCGGGAGGGGGAAATCTTTATCGGTTTCTTAACAGACAAATCCGCTGCCGCCCGCCCTGAATTCGTAAAATTGTACCACGTTTTCGTCCTCCCGTCCACCCTCCGCCGCGCGGGCGGGCCGGGGCGGAAAAAACCCTGATAAAATTTTCCCAAAGTCATTGTTTTTTTAAAAAGAAGTTGGTACAATAGAGCCGCTATCAATTTTTTGGGAGGGAGCATATGGAACCTTCAAGTCTGTTTGTCTGCCTGATGGGCATGGGCACCGTGTTCTTCGGGCTCATCTGCCTCATCGTCCTGACGATGATTATGGGCAAGATCGTGGGCGGCCACGCGGCCCCCGCCGTCGCCGCCCCGGTCCCGGTCACGGCGGCCCCCGCCGCCCCGGAGGGGAACCGTCAGGAGATTGCCGCCGCTGTCGCCGCCGCCGTGGCGGAGGAGCTGGGCGCGGACATTACCGGCATCCGCATCGTATCCATGAAAAAACTGTAAGGAACAAGAAGGAGAGAGCATCATGAAAAAGTACAGAGT
>CAMXNV010000015.1 GCA_947245315.1 uncultured Oscillibacter sp.
CGTTCTCTTTCTCATAACCCTTATTATACCATAAAATCTTTATTTTGGACACTCCGCCCCGTGAGGGAGTGTCCAGACGCGCATTTTATCAGAGGATGGGCCGTAGGGGCGGACCTGTGTGTCCGCCCTTCTTCCGGGACCTGGGCACTTCCGAAAAACGGAGCGGGGCGGTCCCCGCCCCCTACAATAAATCTGCGAATAGGACATCCCCTCCCCGCCCCTCCAAGCCTTGCAATACCCGCCGTTTCATGGTATAGTAAACAAAATTGAAACCGGGCGGAGGGCGCGGTCCCGGCGGGAGGCCCCCGCGTTCCTCCCGGCCCGCGAACCCATTCAACAGAAAATGCCGGAGGGGGGCTGTTTATGGCGCGTATCAGCAAGGAAAACTACTATCTGGACATCGCCGAAATTGTCCTGGAGCGGGCCACCTGCCTGCGCCGGGTCTACGGGGCCATCATTGTCAAAAACGACGAGATCATTGCCACCGGCTACAACGGCGCGCCCCGGGGCCGGGCCAACTGCGTCGACATGGGCTATTGCTCCCGGGAGGCCCTCCGGGTCCCCCGGGGAGAGCGCTACGAGCTCTGCCGCAGCGTCCACGCCGAGGCCAACGCCATCATCTCCGCCTCCCGGCGGGACATGGCGGGGGGCACCCTCTACCTGGTGGGCCGGGACGCCCAGACCGGCGAGCTGCTGGGAGACGCCACCTCCTGTTCCATGTGCCGCCGCCTGGTCATCAACGCGGGGCTGGAGCGGGTGGTCATCCGCCGGACCCGGACGGACTTCGACGTGATCCCCGTCTCCGACTGGATCGCCGAGGACGACGTCACGGTCTCCGGGCCAAGCCAGGAAAACGCCCATGCGTAAAAAGCCGCTTCCGACGGGGCCTCTTCGCCGCGGGAATGCTCCTGCTTCCCTGTGCAGCGCAAGCCGGCCTCACCGCGGGACGGTGCTCCTGAACGGCGGAAACTGACCGGGCAAGAAAGGAAGGGTCTTTTTGAAAGCGGGACTTGTCACCTTCTACCATCTGCACCACTACGGGGCCATTCTCCAGGCCGTGGCCACCCAGAGGGCCCTGGCCTCCCTGGGCTGGGACTGCGAGACCATCGACTATTTCGTCAACCAGGACATCCGCATCCTCAAGCCCCCTACCAGCCCCAGCCGGGCCGCCGGGGACGCCCACAGCGCCCTCCACTACCCGGCCCTGCGGAAGCGCTGGCTGCGGTTCGAGGCCTTCTCCAAGGCCCACCTGTCCCTGACGGCGCGCCGCTACCGGAGCCTGGAGGAGCTGCGGAGCGCCTCCCTGCCCTACGACCTGCTGGTCTCCGGCAGCGACCAGATCTGGAACCCCGTCATCTTCCCCGACGGGCGCTTTGACCCCGTCTTCTTCGGCGCCTTCTCCCCCCTGCGGAAGATCGCCTACGCCCCCTCCTTCGGCGTGCCCCGGGTGCCCGACGGCATGGAGGAGGAGCTGAAAGGCTACCTCTCGGCCTTCTCCCACATCTCCGTCCGGGAGCGCCAGGGCCGGGAGATCGTCCGGGAAATCGCCGGGCGGGAGGTCCCCGTGGTCCTGGACCCCACCCTGCTGCTGACGGCGGAGGACTGGGCCGCCCTGGCGGCGGAGTCCCCCATTCGGGGGGGCTATATCCTCTGCTACTGCATCAGCCCCCCGGGAGCCCTGGAGCCCTATATCCAGCGCCTGGCCCGGGAGACCGGCCTGCCGGTGGTCCAGCTCTGCGGCACCCGGCGGCGGGTCTACCCCAAGGCCAAGATGATCTTCGACGCGGGCCCGGCGGAGTTCCTGAGCCTCTTCAAAAACGCCGCCTACGTCTGCACGAACTCCTTCCACGGCACCGTGTTCTCCGTCCAGTTCCAGCGGCCCTTCTTCACCAGCGTGGCCCCCGCCGAGCTGGCGGAGCCCGAGAGCTCCCGGACTTTCAGCCTGCTGAGCCGCCTGGGCCTCACGGAGCGGGTGGTGGGCAAGGGGGACACGGCGGCCCTCTCCGCCCTCCCCGACTGGCCCGCCGCGGAGGAGCGCCTCCGGGCCGCCCGGCGGGACTCCCTGGACTACCTCCGCGCCGCCCTGGCGGACGAGCCCTATAGCCCCTCCGGCCAGCCGCCGGAGACAGGCCGGGGCCCCCTCCTGGCGGACCGGAGCCACTGCACCGGCTGCTCCGCCTGCCGGAACATCTGCCCCCAGGGGGCCATCTCCATGGTCCGGGACGGGGAGGGCTTCTCCTTCCCCCAGGTGGACCCCGCCAAATGCGTCCACTGCGGCCTGTGTACCAGGACCTGCCCCATGCTCCAGGAGCGGGACCCCAGGCCCCTGCCCGCCGTCTTCGCCGCCTGGAACCGGGACGGGGACGTCCGCCGGGACTCCACCTCCGGCGGGGCCTTCTCCGCCCTGGCGGACTATGTGCTGGAGGGGGGCGGCGTGGTCTTCGGCGCGGCCCTGGACGGGCGGCAGCACCTCCGGCACATCGCCTGCTTCCGGAAGGAGGACCTCTGGCGCCTCCGGGGGAGCAAGTACGTCCAGAGCGACCTGGAGGACACCTTCCGGGCCGTGAAAAAATACCTGGAGACCCGGCAGGTCCTCTTCTCCGGCACTCCCTGCCAGGTGGACGGGCTCTATCACTACCTGGGGGGCCGCCCGGAGAACCTCACCACCTGCGACCTGGTCTGTCACGGCGTGCCCTCCCCCGGCGTGTGGGAGGACATGGCCCGGTATATCGAGGCCAAGCGGGGCCGGGAGCTCCAGACCGTCCGCTTCCGCAACAAAGTGGAGGGCTGGAAAAACAGCCACTTCACCGCCGTCTATGACGACGGGACCGTGGACACCCATCCCCTCTATGAGACGGAGTATGGCCGGGGCTTCGGCCGGGCGCTGTTCCTCCGGCCCTGCTGCTATCGCTGCCCCTACGCCTCCATGAACCGGCCCGGGGACTTCACCCTGGGGGACCTGTGGGGCCTCCGGCCCGACGAGCTGCCGGAGCAGCAGCAAAAGGGCGTCAGCCTCCTGCTGGTGAACAGCCCCCACGGCAGTCACATCTTCGACCAGCTCCGCCTGGTCCGCCAGCCCTTCCCGATGGAGCGGGCCATCATGGGGAACCCCCGCCTGGCCTCCCCCATCGCCCAGCCCCCCCAGCGGGCCGCCTTCTTCGCTGCTTACGCCCTGGAGCCCTTCGACCGGGTGGTCCAGAAGTTCTGCGCCCTCCCGCCGCCGCCTGTCCGGGCGGTGGGGAAGGTCATCCCCCCGGCGGTGAAGGCCAAAATCAAGAAGCTGCTTCGATAAGCATGAAAACGAGAGGGGCCCCCGGCGGGGGTCCCTCTTTTGCGCTTTTCTATTCCTCAGCAAACCTGGAGGCGGCCCGGCTGGACCGCCTCCTTTTGCCCCCGCTACTCCGCCGGGTACAGCAGCCACAGGGGCGCGCCGTCGTGGCGGCTGGGGGACAGCTCTTCCAGAATCAGGGACAGATCCCAGGGGATCAAGCTCCGGTCCCGGCTGGCGGGGTCCGCCACCAAAATCTCCCCCGCCAGGGTCTCCCCCCGGAGGAGGATAAAGTGCCCGCCCTTGGTGAAGTGCCCCTTGGTCATCAGGGCCACCGCCAGCCCGCCGGAGGACAGGTGGTTATATAAATCGCTCTCCTCCAGGGCCGTCAAATCCACGGACTCGCAGCGGAGCCCATAGCGCTCCGCCACCCCGGGGACGATGGCCAGGTAGGACCCATGGCTCCGGCACCAATAGCCCTGCTCCACGCAGAGCTTTGCCATGTCCTCTGGGTCCACCGTCTCCCCCGACAGGGTGGACACCGCCATGGCCATGGCCGTGGGGCCGCAGCCGTGGGTGGCCAGGCGGTCGCTGCCATAGCGCTGCTCCGCCCGGCTCTCGTCGGTCTGGTTGTAGTAAACCACGTCCACGCCGCCGCCGGTGAGGTAAAAGAGCCCCTCCCGCTCCACCAGGTTGCTGATTAACGGGTTCAGCATCTCCTTGGGGGGCGCCAGCTCCGGCTGGGCCAGGACGGAGTCCGTCTCATCCGCCAGCAGCTCCGGCGCTTCCTCCGGCGGGGCCCTCCGCTCCTCGGTCCAGGTCCGATAGATTTCCCGGACCTCCGCCGCCCGGCTGGAGAGGGCATCCCCGGCCTTGGCCGCCCCGCTGGAGAGGGCTCCCGCCGCCTCCCCGGCGCTCCTCGCCACGGCGGCCCCGGCCCGGCCTGCACACTCTC
Organism: uncultured Oscillibacter sp.; assembly: GCA_947245315.1. Taxonomy (GTDB): domain Bacteria; phylum Bacillota; class Clostridia; order Oscillospirales; family Oscillospiraceae; genus Oscillibacter. The sequence goes on from CAMXNV010000015.1 coordinate 4,224, forward strand.
CGGCGGCCCGGGCCGCCCGGCGCACCGGGGCGACGATCTCCTCGTACAGCGCCGGTTCAAAGAAGCGGCAGGCCAGCAGCTCCGCCCCGGCCACGCAAACCACGGCCAGCAGCACCACGGCGGCCACCCGCCAGCGCTTTTTCCCTTTGGGCTTCTTGGGGGCGGGGCCGTACAGCTCCTCCAGGACCTGGGCGTCCCGGGGGTCCAAATCCCGCATGGCAATTCTCCTATATCTGTAAAATCACGTTCTTCCGGTCTCTCTTTCGTCTATAGTCAGCACAGTTGAAAAGAATCCAAAGGATTCTTTTCAATACGGCGCTGTAAAACAGCGCCGTAAGCCGTGTGAGCGGCTTACTGTGCTTGACTTCATAGGAAACGCATAGGCGCTTTGCGCCCCGGCGGGCCATAGGCCCGCCGGTTGAAAAGAAGCATATGCTTCTTTTCAACTGCGTTGACTATACTATACCATACCCCCCGGTCCCCTTCAAGTGCCCGGGGCCCTCCCGGGTTAGAAAATGCTGGGAGCGAAAAACAGGAGCCGCCCAATAGGCGGCCCCTGCTGCGTTTCGCACAGGCTCACTTGCGATAGTTCTGCATCCGCCAGACGATGGCGGACACCTGGCCCCGGGTCAGGGTGTTGGAGGGCCGGAAGGTGCTGGTTCCGTTGCTGAAGTATCCCTCCACAATTCCGGCGGCGTTCAGGGCCTGGACGTAGACGTCGGCGGTGTCCGTAAAGGGCTTCACACTGGAGAGGTTATTGATGTCCAGCTTCAGGGCCCCGGCGGCCAGCTGGGCCACTTGGAGCCGGGTGATGGGCCCGGAGAGGTTCACGTTGTTCCGGGTAATCAGCCCGTCGGCCTGGGCCTTGGCGAGGTAGCCGCTGAACGTGCTGCCCGGCACGGTGGGGGCCTGCTCCGGATACCCGGCGGCCTTCATGATGAGTTTCAGGGCCGCGCCGTAGGTGATCGTATTGTCCGGGCCGAAGTTCCCGTTGGCATATCCGTCTATGACCCCGGCGTCCGCCAGTTCCACCACGTACTTATAGCACCAGGTGGCGGCGGTGACGTCCTTGAACTCCTTCCGGGCGTTCAGCACGCCCAGGGAGAACACGCCGGAGGCGATGGGGGTATTGCTGGCGTTCAGGGCCACATAGGGGATCTCCACCGGGCCGGTGTAGTTGGCGGCGGGGACGAAGCGCAGCTCGCCCAGCTGCTGGGTTCCGGTGTTGTAGCCATAGACCGTGGTGGTATTGGCCAGGGTGGTGGTGTTCCCCACGTAGATGGTTCCCACATTGACGGCGGGGAGCTTGAGGAGCTGGAAGCCGGAGGGCGTGGTGCCCGTGGCGGCGGAGACGGCGGCGGCGATGGAGGACGCCGGGAAGGTCACCGCGGTGCCCTTGGGCGTGGGGCCGTAGACCTCGGAGACCGCCTTGCTGGTCACGCTGATCAGGATGGCTCCGGAGAGGGCCTGGCCGCCGGTGCCATAGGCCGTGAAGGGAATGCTGGCGCAGTAGTTCGTGCCGCTGGGCACATAGGTCAGCTCCGTCAGGGCGTACTCATTGGCGGTGGCGGGGCTCAGGTAGAAGCTCCGGCTCCGGTTGGCGGCGGTGATCTGCTCCCGGGCGGAGGTGCCGTAGCGGCTGGCGCCGTAGTAGTTGTAGTACAGGGCTCCCGCGGCGGGGATGTCGTTCAGGGTCACGTATTGCAGCGTCCCCGCGGGATAGGCGGCCTTGTAGAACCGGGCCAGGTCGTTGGAGTTGATCTGGACGTTGGTCCCTCCCGTGACGGCGTAGCGGATGCTGCCCAGCAGGCTGGAGGTGGCATTGCCCGTGGCCGTGGTGGGGGTGATGACCAGGGTGCCCTCCACGGAGCGGGAGTTGGACCCGTAGGCCGTGAAGCGGAGGACCACCTTGCCGGTGACGAAGGAGCTGGCGGCGGCAAAGGTCATGTCGTTCAGGGCGTAGTCGTCCCGGCCCTTGTCGGAGGCGTTGTAGTAGAACCGCGCCCGGTGGAGGTTGCTCCGGGAGAAGGAGGTGGAGTAGCTGGTATTGTACCCCGTGTAGATGGTTCCATAGTTGTCCGGGAAGTCGTTCACCGAGGGGGCGTCGAAGACGATGTAGTCCAGGCTGTCCCCGCTGTAGGTCTTGCGATAGAAGTCGTCGAACTTCGTCCGGTCGAAGTTCACCGTCCGGCCCGGGGTGACGGTATAGGACACGTCCCCTCCGGCGCTGGAGTCGACCACCAGCTTCAGGGTGCCCTCCTCGAAGTCGCTGGCGCTGTAGTGGGCCCGGAAGCGCACGGAGATGCTGCTGCCGTCCCGGGCGGTGGTGTTGGGCCGGAAGGACAGGCTGTTGAGGGCATAGGTGCCGTAGGCCGGGGTGTTGTAATAGAACTGGGTCTGGTTGTAGGAGAGGTTGTTCCGGGTCAGGGCCGTGTTGCCGGTGCAGATGCTCCCGGCGAAGCTGGCATAGTCGCTGTCGGCCTCGAAGGCCACGTACTGGATGGTGCGCCCGGAGTTCCCGGACATGGTCTGATAGGCCCGGTTGAAGTCCTCGATCTGGAAGGACACGGTGCCCCCGGGGGCCGCCTCGTAGGTGATGGTATTGGCCTCGCTGGTCACATGGATCCGGAGGGTTCCCTCCTCATAGTTGCTGTCGTCGTTGTCGTAGTAGGCCTTGAAGGGGATGGTCAGGCTCTCGCCCTCCCGGGCGTCCCGGTCGGCCTGAGCGTTCAGGTCGTCCAGGGGATAGTCGCCCTCCTTGCTGTTGCTGTAGTAGAACCAGGTCTTGCTGTGGGTCAGCTGGGACAGCTCCAGGATGTTGTTCCGGATGTACAGGGCGGCGTCGAAGCTCTTATAGCTGCTGGGCGCCTCAAAGGACACGGCGCTGATGGTCCGGCTGGAGTTGCCGGAGAGGGCCCGGTAGGCCTCGTTGAAGTCGGACTTGTTCAGGCGGGTGGTTCCGCCGGGGGCCACGTTGCAGATCACCACGTCCTTGGAGCCGTACTTGTCCACCAGGATCCGCAGGATGCCGTCGGCGTAGTCGTCCCGGCTGTAGAAGGCCCGGAAAGGAATCTCCAGGCTGTCCCCGTCTCTGGAATTGCTGGCGGCCCGGAAGATCAGGTCGTCGATCACATAGTCGTTATTGTTGCTGCTGGAGTAATAGAACTGCTCCAGGGACAGGTCCCGCTGGTTGAAGTCCGCGTGGCCGGAGACGCTGATTTTCCCGGAGAAGGTGGTGTAGTCGTTGCCCGGGTCAAATTCCACATAGTCGATTCTCCTGGAGGAGTTGCTCACCTCCTGATAGGCCTCGTTGAAGTCGCTGCGGTTGAAGGCCACGGTGCCGCCGGGGGCCACCCGATAGACCACGTCGCCCTCCTGCCCGTCCTTGTCGATGAGGATCCGGAGGTTCCCGTCATAGGCGTTGGCGCTGTTGTAGGAGACCCGGTAGGGGATCACCAGCTCCGCGCCCTCCTTGGCGTTCTTGTCCGCCCGGAAGCTCACGGAGCTCAGGGGCTTGTCGCCGTCCCGTTCCCGGGCGGTGTAATAGGTCCACTCCATCACCCGGTCCCGGTCCATGGACCGGCCGTCCAGGTAGAGGGAGCCCGCGAAGCCGTCGTAATTCTTGTCGGGGTAGAAGTCCACGTAGCGGACGCTGGTGGAGTCGTTGGCCAGGACCCGGTAGGCCTCCTCAAAGCTGGAGACCTTGAAGTTCACCGTGCCGCCCGGGGCCACGCGATAGAGGATGTCCGAGGCGTTGACGGCCTTGCCGGAGATGGTCAGGGTTCCGGAGATCTGGTTGTCGTAGTTGTCCGTGGCCTTATAGCTCAGGGTCAGGGGGCCGGAGGTGCTGGGGACGAAGTAGAGGTATTTGTCCAGGCCGGAGTATAGATAATCCGTATTGGTCAGTTTGTCCTTGCTGCTGTTGGCATAGAGGTTCCCGCTGCCCCCGGCGGTCTCGAAGCGGATGCTGGAGAAGCTGTTCCGGCCCGTGAGGGCGCTGAACTTGGCCGCCACCTGGGTGCGGATCTCATTGCCGATGAGCTTGCCGCCGGTGGCCCCGGTGGCCAGGTCGGCGTTCTGGCCGGTGGCCCGGAGCTTGTAGACGGCGGAGTAGCTGAGGTTGCTGTTCACGGGGGTGGTGGCGGGGGACACCGTGTTCTGGCCGGTGTAGGCGAAGTAATTGGCCTTGCCGGAGACCCAGCCCTGGAAGGAGTGATTGCCGGGAACGGAGGGCATGGAAGGGGTGGAGGTCTTAGGATAGCCCCCCTTGGCGACGCTCTCGGAGGAGGTGCCGGAGCCGGTGTAGAAGGTCACGGTGAAGGAGGAGGCGCTCATGCGGAAGTTGCAGGTATCGCAAAGACCGTCCTGATTGCTGTCAACATGGGAGTGGGTAGCCTTACAGCGGGTGCAGGGGCCGCTGGTGCTGTAGTTGTGGCCCAGAGCCGGGGCTTTGCTGTCTACTCTATAGCTGGCACCACAGACTTTGCACTTATATATAATGTATCCTCCGGTTGTACAAGTGGGGGCTGTAGCCTCACCGTTCCCTGTGGGGACATGGTTTTCCACATCTCCTCTGGCCGTACAGCCCGGGGTCTTGCAGGCATGCCAATGGCTACTATCATCAGGTACCCACTTGGTATCATAGTCATGAGGAGCCCTGGGGAGAATTTCTGTTATGGTAGTTTTGCAATACACGCACCTGTAAGTGCGCGTTCCTTCTCGAAGACAGGTCGCGTCTTCGCCGCCGTCTTCTCTTCCATTCGATTTATGGTTGACAGAGAAATTTGTTCTTCCACAGTCCGCACAATCGATTACGTCCTGGCCGCCGTTTCCTCCTCCCTTTTGCAAAGTAAAGTTATTATGTTCGCACACAGGATCCGCCAGCGCCGCCGGCGCGAGCCCCACGATCATAATCAAAGCCAGCAGAAACGCCGGCAGCTTTTTCTTCCAAAATCCGTTCATACACAATACCTCCATGCCAGATGCTTCGAATGTTCAGGGTGCACAATACTGCTCTTTATACCATACCGGAAACCGCTGCCGCATTCATGAACAAATTGTGAACAAGCGGCAACATTTTGGTATCATTGTACAAAAATAGACGGGTTTCACCCCTTGACAAAGAAACGCGGTTGTGCATCCCATAAGCAGCGCCCGCGGCGGGGCCGCCGGTTCCCCCGCCCGTCAGCGGGGGCAGAGTCTTCCCAGCAGCGGCTCAAAATCCACGCCCTCCTGGAGGGACAGCCCCTGGGCCACCGTCCGCACGGCGCAGTCGTGAATAAACTCCACCGCCAGCCCGGCGGCCTCCGCCAGGGAGGCCCCCCGGAGCAGCCCCCCGGTGAGGACGCTGGCGAAAATGTCCCCCGTCCCGTGGAGGGGGTGGGCGACGAAGTCCGTCTGGACGGCCTCCGTCCGGCCCGTCCGGGCGTCGAAGCACATGGCCCCCGTCCGCCCCGGCGACAGGGAGGCCCCGGTGATGGCCACCGAGCGCCTTCCCCCCAGGCTCAGGGCCTCCGCCAGCTCCCGGAGGGCCGCCTCGTCCCCGGGGGAGCCGCCGTGGGGAAGCTCCCGGTAGTCCCGGCCCAGGAGAAAGGCGGCCTCCGTCAGGTTCGGGGTGATGACGTCCGCCAGCTTTGCCAGCTCCGCCATTCCGGCGCACATGGCCGGGGTGTAGGTCTGGTAGGCCCGGCCGTCGTCCCCCATCACCGGGTCCACCACCACCAGGGTGTCCGGCCCGCGGAAGTCCCGGATGAAGTCCGACACGATGCCGATCTGACGCCCGCTGCCCAGGAAGCCGCTGTAGATGGCCTGGAAGCGGAGGTCCAGGGACTTCCAGTGGGCCGCCACCCGGGGCAGCTCCTCGGTCATGTCCAGGAAGGTAAAGCCCTCAAATCCGCCGGTGTGGGTGGAGAGAAAGGCGGTAGGCAGGGGGCAGCACTGGACGCCCATAACGGACAGGATGGGCATCACCTCCGTCAGGGAGCAGCGCCCGAAGCCGGACAGGTCGTGTATGACGGCGGCACGGGGGGTAGGCATAGCGAAGTTCCTCTTTTCCTCAGTTTAAGCAAGTTGGCCGGTTGGAAACCAGGACCATTGTACAGCGGTTTTGAAAAAAGCGCAAGAAGAACGGATTCCTTTTCTCGAAAAGCTGTGATATAGTCAATGCAGTTGAAAAGGGGGGACACGCCGTGGCGAAGTTTTCGTATCGCAGAGAGGAGGACCTGGAACTGGTTCTCTGCAAGCGCTCCCTGCTCTCTTACCCCCGGCACAACCACGTCTCCGTGGCGGCCCTGGGCTTTGTCCTGGAGGGGTCCCTGGAGCTGGTCACGGAAGAGGGCTCCCGGCTCTGCCGGGCGGGGGAGTGCTTTGCCCTGCCGCCCTACGCGGCCCACTGCCTGAACGCCCAATCCCCCTACACCCTCCTGAGCCTCTGCGCCGGAAGGGATGTGCTGGAGCGCTATGAGGAGCGGGCGGGGGACGTCTCCCGCTTTCTGGCGGACGCCTTGAGGGTCCCGGAGCTGGAGGCGCGGATGCTGGAGGCCCTGGGGGCTCTGGCCCGGCGGGTCCCCTCCCGAGCCGGGGAGAGCGCCGTCCGCCTTCTGCGGGACCGGCTGGAGGCGGAGCCGGAACGCCGGTGCTCCCTGGAGGAGCTGGCCGCCTCGTCCTATGTCAGCAAGTACCACCTGATTCGCCGCTTCAAGCGGGAAGTGGGGCTGACGCCTCATCAATTCCAAATGCAGAACCGGGTCCGCAAGGCCCAGCGGCTGCTCCGGGACTCCGCCCCCACGGCGGAGGCGGCCCTGGCCGCCGGGTTTTGCGACCAGAGCCACCTGAGCCGGTATTTCAAGCAGATTGTAGGGTTGACCCCCGGCCAGTACCGGCGGTGCTGGAACACGGAGGTTCCCCTGCTTTAGAGGAGGGCCGGGAGGAACTTGGCGAAGAGGCACAGGCCCTCAGCCCCGGCCCGCACCTCGTGGGGGACACCCTTAGGCAGGACGGCCAAGACGCCGGGGGCATAGTCCAGCGTCTCCCCGGCGCAGAGGCAGGCGCCCCCGCCCGCCAGGACCTCGTGGGTTTCCAACTGGGTCTGGTGGGTATGGAGACCAATCACCCGCCCCGGGGCGACGCGCACCAAGTGATAGCTGAACTGCCCGCCGGTCTCCCGGCCGGTGACCAGGTGCTTGAGCTCCACGCCCTCGAAGGACGGGTGGGGCTCCCAGGGGAGCTTGTCGAAGGGGAGGGCGGGGCGGTCTGGGGCGCACAGGCGGCCCTGCTCGCTGAAGGTTTCAAAGAGGGTAAGCATGAAATGAACTCCTTTCAAAAATGGGATTCGGCAAGCGCTTGCTGGTTTTCAGCATAGCCTATATGCGGGGAGAGGGCTTGTATAAAATTGCGCGGTTTGTCTTCCGGAGGGGTGGGGGGTCAATAAGGCCCTCTTTTTCCGACTTTTGAAAAGGGCGTGTCCTATTCAAAATATTTTATCGTGTAGGGGCGGACCTATGTGTCCGCCCTTCTATAGGAAGTACCGGGCCCCACAGGGTGTTCTATCGGTAGGACACCTTGTAGGGGCAGCCCCCCTGGGCTGCCCGGGCCCCCGGAACCCCGGCAGTTTCAGAGGATCGGGCCGCCGGACACCCGCAGGGAGTGCGCCGCATCCGTAAGGCGGCAAGACCGCCAACGGCTGCGCAGGGCGGCGGCCCCTACGCCGAATTTCCCTTGTCAAAATGCGTGACCGGACACTCCCTTTTCAAAAGAGGGACTGGACGGCGGGGGCGGAGCTGTGCTATAATGCCTCTTGGCCCTTCGCCGGGCCATGGCATCCGCGCCCGTGGCGAAATTGGTAGACGCAGTAGATTTAGGTTCTACCTCCTTCCGGAATAGGGGTTCGAGTCCCCTCGGGCGTACCAGCTCAGGAATTCCCCTTACCGCTGCGCTTCCCGCCCCGAAGGGGCGGAAAGCTCCGCCGGACGGGGAATTCCTTCGCTTTCAACTGCGACCCACTTCGTTGGGCTCGCAGTTGATTTTTTACGGGGGACGGAGGACGAGAGACGGGGGACGAAGGACGGGAGACGGGGGATTAAAAAATGGCCGGGTCTTCAAAATGAAAATTTTTGCTCAACGGCTTTGCTTCTTCTGCTCCTTCGATTATCCTTGAAAAGCCTTGCGATGCAAACAAAGGCCCCGTCCATCGGACGGGGCCTTGCTTGCGTTTGTTCTGGAACAAATGTTTCACGTGAAACATTACGATTTGCTCTTGGGCTCCTCGCTGTCGAAGACCGCCTTGGCGCTGGCGGCCAGGCCCGCGAGGCCTTGGAGCTCGCTGGGGATGATAATCTTGGTGGCTTTGCCGTCCGCTACCTTTTGCATGGCTTCCAGGGCTTTCAGCTTCACCACCTGGTCGTTGGGGGCGGCGGCGTTCAGGAGCTTCAGGGACTCCGCCAGGGCGGTCTGCACTCTGGTGATGGCCTCGGCCTCCGCTTCGGCCGCCATGATCCGGGCTTGCTTTGCGCCCTCGGCCTGGAGGATGGCCGCTTCCTTGGCCGCTGTGGCCCGGAGGACGGCGGCCTCCTTCTCGCCCTGGGCTACCAGGACCTGGGACTCCTTCTGGCCCTTGGCCTGGAGGACGGACTCCCGGCGCTCTCGCTCGGCCTTCATCTGCTTCTCCATGGCGTTCTGGATGTCCTTGGGCGGGATGATGTTTTTCAGCTCCACCCGGTTGACCTTGATGCCCCAGGGGTCCGTGGCCTCGTCCAGGATGGAGCGCATCCGGGAGTTGATGATGTCCCGGCTGGTCAGGGACTGCTCCAGGTCCATGTCGCCGATGATATTCCGGAGGGTGGTGGCCGTCAGGTTCTCAATGGCGCTCATGGGGTGCTCCACGCCGTAGGTGTAGAGCTTGGGGTCCGTGATCTGGAAATAGATCACCGTATCGATCTGCATGGTGACATTGTCCTTGGTAATGACGGGCTGGGGTGGGAAGTCCGCCACCTGCTCCTTGAGGGAGACCTTCTTCACAACCCGCATGACGAAGGGGACCTTCACGTGAGGGCCCTGATTCCAGACCGTGTGGAACTGGCCCAGCCACTCCACTACGTAGGCCCGGGACTGCTGGACGATATGGACATTCGAAATAATCAGGATGACCAGCAGCAGGATGACGACCGAAATGGGAATCCAAATCATGATTTTGCTACCTCCACTTTCTCAGATATATGGACCAGGAGCTTGACGCCCTCGATCTTTTCCACCTTTACCTGGGTGCCCGCGGGGATGACGGAGCCGTCGTCGCTCCGGGCGGTCCAAGTCTTGCCGTCCACGTAGACGGCGCCGGAGGCCCGCTCGTTGTCCACGGGTTCCGTGACCTTCGCCACCATGCCCAGGACCCGGTCCAGGTTCGTGGGGATGTGGGGCCGGGTCATGAAGCGCCGGACCAAGGGCCGGGTGACCACCAGGGCCACCGCCGAGACAATGGCGAAGACCAGCACCTGGGTGCCCTGGGCGCTCATGCCCCCCAGGGACCAGCCGGTCATGCAGGTGACCAGAGCCGCCAGGGACCCCGCCACGAACCAGATGGAGACCATGCCCTCCGTGACCACCTCCGCCACGCCGAAGAGAACAATGGCGCCCAGCCAAAGCCAGATGAAAATATCCATAGTATGCCTCCTTTCAAAGCAGCCTCAGATTTCAGTTACAGTATAACAGATCTCCGGCGAAAAAAGTATTTCATTTCCGTAACAATTGCGGCGGGGGATTGACTTCTGAAAAACCGGAATCGGACATATCCCATTTGAAGACGATCCCGTAGGGGCGGCCCCCCTGGGCCGCCCGGCTACCCGGAAACCCGGCGGTTTCAGAGGAAGGGGCCTATAAATAAAGCCACAGCAAAAGCCGGGAACCTCCTCACAGGCTCCCGGCTCTTAATTTGTTCTATGGAAAAGGGAGCCCCCAATCAATAGGCGCTGATCTCCAGGCTCTCGTCGTCCTCCCCTTTTTCAATCCTGCGGATTTCCACAAAGTACTTCACCGACGGGCTGACAACGACCTCCACCCGGTCCCCTGCCCGGCGGCCCAGGAGGGCCTTGCCCACCGGGGACTCCTTGCTCACCAGGCCCTTCAGGGCGTCCTGCCGGAGGGTGGTGACAATGCGGACCTCCATCTCCCGCTTGGCCATCTCGTTGTAGATCGTCACCCGGTCGAAGAGGCCCACGGCGTCCGCCGCCTCCCGGACCTCGATCACCTTCGCCGTGCGGATCATGCGCTCCAGGTAGCGGATGCGGCTGTCGTTCCGGTTCTTGGCCTGCTTGGCGCATTTGTACTCGTAGTTCTCGCTCAGGTCCCCAAAGGCCCGGGCGGTCTGGACCTCCTCAATCAGCTGGGGCCGGAGGACCTGAATCCGGTGGTCCAGCTCCTCCTGCATCTTCTTGATGTCCACCGCCGTCAGCTCATCGTACACGGTTGATCTCCTCCTTTTCTTTTTCCATCATAGCGCCTCCGGCGGGGTGTGTCAAGGGATGCCATATGGGGGGAAGGCCCTGGCTCCTCTCATACCTCCGGGACTGCCGTGGTTCCGGGGAATGGCCCGGTCTAGGGACCGGGCCCCACACTTCTTCTATCGATAGAACACCCTGTGGGGCCTGGTCCCCAGACCAGGCCATTTCCCCGGAAGCTGGGCACTCCATGTAGAAGGCCGGACACGCAGGTCCGCCCCCACATAAAATCTCCCATGGAGGCGGCCCCTATCCGGGGGCATATTTTTCGCCTCCTGGACATAGGTTGTCCCAGAGGTGAGCGAGTATGAAACAAAAGAAATCCCTGGCCGGGGCCCTCCGGCGGCTGGAGGCCGGGCTCCTGGCGGCGGGGACCCTCTGGATCGCCGCCGTCACCGCGGGGAGCGACACCGCCGCCTCCGCCGCCTCGGCCCTGACGGAGGCGCTGCCGGTGCGCCTCCTCCGCTGGGAGCTGGGGGACCTGCGGCCCGGGGGGGACGGCCTGTCCCCGGCGGCGGCCCTGACCATCGGCGAGTCCCCCCTGCTGTCCTCGGCCCGGGGGGAGGTGGCCCTGCTCCGGGCCCTGGAGCGGCAGGAGACCCCCGAGGAGGACGGGGAGACTCAGGCTCCGGTGACGGTGCCAGTGGAGGAGACGCCGGTGGAGCCCGCGGCCCCCCTGGCAAAGGACAACGGCGTTCCCGCCAAGACCCTGATTCCCACGGACCCCAGCGGCTACACGGTCTGCGGGCGGGTGTACGTCAGCAATTCCACGGAGCACGCCCTGTCCCCGGAGGAGGTGCAAAAGCCCTTCGCCGCCTCCCTGGGGGAGGGGGAGGGGCCCCAGGTGCTGATCCTCCACACCCACGGCAGCGAGGCCTACACCCCCGTGCCGGGGACGGAGATTCTCTGGTCCGGGGACTACCGGACGACGGACTATCGATACAACGTGGTGAAGGTGGGCGACGAGATGGCCGAGGTCCTGGGGGCGGCGGGGGTGGCCGTCCTCCACGACCGGACGCTGTACGACTACCCCAACTACACCGGGGCCTATGACCGGGCCCTGGCGTCCATCAAGAAGTACCTGGAGCAGTACCCCTCCATCCGCTTCGTCCTGGACGTCCACCGGGACGCCATTGAGGACGGCCAGGGGAACCAGTACAAGGCGGTCTCGGAGATTGAGGGGGTGGGCGTCCCGGCCCAGATGTCCCTGGTGATGGGCAGTGACGGCAGCGGGCTGGAGCACCCGGACTGGATGGAGAACCTGCGCCTGGCGGCGGCGGTGCAGCAGGACGTGCTGGAGCACTATCCCACGCTGATGCGCCCCGTGCTGCTGCGGAACTCCCGGTACAACCAGCACGCCACCACCGGGTCCCTGCTGCTGGAGGTAGGGGCCGCCGGGAACTCGCCGGAGGAGGCGGTGCTGGCGGGGAGGCTCTTCGCGGAGCGCTTCGCGGCGGTGCTGCTGGAGAAGGGGACCGGGCCGGGCCGCGCGGAGGAGGAAGAGGGGGCTTGAGCCCTGGGCCGCGGCGGGCGCCCGGGATGAGAACTGTTTGATATTTTTAAAGTATGGGTTGCAATTATTTCGCTTTACAAATAAATGCCCCGGTGCTATGATTACCCGCAGAACAGGGCGGCGGGCATCGCCCGTGCCCAAGGAAAGGATCGAAGCACCATGACTACACTTGAATTGGCGGCGGCGGAATACGCCGGGGAATACTATGACATTCTCCAGATGGGCCGGAGCTTTCAGCAGGAGCAGGGCTTTACGCAGTGGACGGAGGAGTATCCCACGCTGGAAACCGTCCGGGAAGACATCCGGGCGGGGAAAGGATATGCTCTGATGGCGGAGGGCAGGATTGCCGGATATATGTGCATTGACTTTGACGGCGAACCGGCCTATGACCAGATCGAGGGGGCCTGGAGAGCGGAGGGGCCCTATGCCGTTGTTCACCGGATGGCCTTTCATTCCGCTTACCGGGGGATGGGGCTGACGGGGGACGCCTTCCGCTTGATTGAAGAGCTCTGCAAGCGGAGGGGAGTCTCTATGATCCGCGTGGACACGGATTTCCCAAACCGGCGTATGCAGCGGATCCTGCTGAAAAACGGGTATGTGAATTGCGGCACGATTGTCTTTCAGGGTGGGGCGAAGCTGGCCTACGATAAGCTGCTTTCGTAAGGCGGGCCCGGCTCCTCGCAAGGGCCGGGGGCGGCGGCGTTCGAGACGAACTCGCGCCGGGCGCTCCGAGGCGGCGTTTCGGGAGAGGGTTCGGGCCCCTTTTTGCGGCGCTGAAAAGGGGCGCAGGCTGTTATCCAGGGTTTGGATAACAGCCTTTTTTCTTTACCAGTACAGGCTGGTAATTTTCCCCGCCGCGCATGAAATGGGAAAAATCAGAAACCCTAACAACACCCAACGATTTGAACGCAAAAGGAGTGAGCCCACATGGAAACAGGAATCCATAATACCTCCGAGATCGGGCGGCTGAAAAAGGTCCTGCTCCACCGCCCGGGGCAGGAGCTGGAAAACCTGATGCCCGAGTATCTGGAGCGGCTGCTGTTCGACGACATCCCCTATCTCCGGGAGGCCCAGAAGGAGCACGACGCCTTTGCCGAGTGCCTCCGCCAGCAGGGCGTGGAGGTGGTTTACCTCACGGAGCTGGTGGTGAACTCCATCACCAGCGACGAGGTCCGCAAGGAGCTGGTGGTCCAGTTCCTGGACGAGGCGGGCATCCGGGACCAGCGGAGCCGGGTGCTCCTGGGGGAGTATCTGGGGAAGATGCCGGACAAGCAGATGGTGGCCACCATGATGGCGGGGGTGCGGAAGAGCCAGCTCCTGGGGGAGAGCGAGAAGCTGGCGGACCTCCTCAGCTCCGCCGGGGACGGGTATCCCTTCGTGGTGGACCCCATGCCCAACCTGTATTTCACCCGGGACCCCTTCGCCACCATCGGCACCGGCGTGTCCATCCACAAGATGCTGACGGAGACGCGAAACCGGGAGACCCTGTTCGGCAAGTTCATCTTTGAGCACAACCCGGAGTACAAGCACACGCCCCGGTGGTACGACCGGGGGGAGGTCTCCTCCCTGGAGGGCGGGGACATCCTGATTCTAAGCCCGGAGGTCTTGGCGGTGGGCATTTCCCAGCGGACGAAGGGGGACTCCATCGACACTCTGGCGGAGACCATCCTGACCTATCCCGCTACGAAGTTCAAGAAGGTCCTGGCCTTCAACATTCCCAAGAGCCGGTCCTTCATGCACCTGGACACGGTGTTCACCATGGTGGACCGGGACAAGTTCACGGTGCACCCCAACATTCTCTCCAGCATCACGGTGTTCGTGATGGAGCTGGACGAGAACCAGAAGATGAAGATCGCCCAGGAGGACGGCCGTCTGGAGGACATTTTGAAGGAGCACCTGGGCTTGGACCACGTGACGCTGATCGAGTGCGGCCGGGGCAGCGAGGTAGACGCGGCCCGGGAGCAGTGGAATGACGGCAGCAACACCCTGGCCATCGGCCCCGGGGAGGTGGTGGTCTACTCGCGGAACTATGTGACCAACCGCTCCCTGGAGGAGGCGGGGATCAAGGTGCACACCATTCCCAGCGCGGAGCTGAGCCGCGGGCGGGGAGGCCCCCGCTGCATGAGTATGCCTCTCTGGCGAGAGGATCCTTAAGCTTTCCACGGTGGGGGAGTGAAGCCCTCTCCGTCACGGCTACGCCGTGCCACCTCTCCCAAAGAGAGAGGCAAGGGGGGGTGACGGTGGGACGGACTGCTTTCTTTGGAAGCAGTGAGGGCCAAACGTCACCCCCACTTGGCTCCCCCTTTGGGGGAGCTGTCTGGCCGGAGGCCAGACTGAGAGGGCTCCCACCCAGCCGATTCAAGCACTAGGATGACGGAAGGACAAAGGGGCGGCCCTGCGGGGGAACTCCCTCAGTCAGCGCCGGAGGCGCTGCCAGCTCCCTCAGAGAGGGAGCCTTGGGGCTCCGTGTTTTCGGAGTATCTGTGTTTTGGAGGAATAGGCCGCACCTCAAAGCCTCCCTCAAAGAGGGAGCCTTGGGTTTTTGCTTAGCCGATTCGCTCACCAGGGTAGCGCCAGCGAAAAGAGTAGCTGGTCAATTCGATGTCGAACAAACCCCCGCTCAATCTAAAATCGCGTGGGAAGTCATTCCGGCTCCGCCGATCATTCAGGCGCGCCCCCCGTCCTTCGCGTCCCTACTTCTTTTACTCTTTTGGACCGTGCACGGCCCGT
>CAMXNV010000016.1 GCA_947245315.1 uncultured Oscillibacter sp.
CCGTCTCCGAAAACCACGCTGTGGCGGGTATCCGCAAGGGAACAGCCTTTACAGCTCAGGCACTCCGCCCGCAAGCTCTCCCAAGTATCCATTTCTTCGTCCTCCTGTCTTTATTTGGCTCTTTCCCTTCTGTTCCAAAGTACTTTTGCACAAACGCTCTTGCTTCTTTAGTATACCATGAAAAAACTACCGGCACAAGGGCCGGATACCCCGCCCCGCTCCGGAAAGACTGGAAGGGAGGTGATCGAACATGGCCCTCTGGCACTTTTGGATTTACAGCTTCCTCGGCTGGCTGGTGGAGCTGGCCTTTGCCGCCGCCTCCCGCTCCGAGGACCGGCAGCGGCGCTGCCTCCTCCTCCTCCCCCTGTGCCCGGTCTACGGCCTGGGCATGCTGGCGGTCCTGGCCCTGCCGCCTATGGGCGCTTTGGGGCTGGCCGTCCTGGGCGGCCTGGCCGCCACGGCGGTGGAGTACGCTTATCACTGGGCCGGGGAGCGCTTCCTGGGCGTCCGGTTCTGGGACTACGCCCGGGTCCCCGGCAACCTCCGGGGGCGGGTCTGCCTGCCCTTCACCCTGGCCTGGGGGCTGCTGGTGTGGGCGGCGGTCCGGTTTGTCCAGCCGGGGGTGGAGGCCTTGGCGGCCGGAATCCCGCCCTGGCTGACCTATGTCTTTCTGCTGGTCTTCACCGGGGACCTGGTCTGCTCCCTCCGCTTCCTCCGGGTGACGGGGGACCTGAAGGGAATGCGGGCGGCGGTGTTTCCCTGAGCAGTCCCGCCGTGATTTCCGCCGCCAGCGCGGAGGCCCGCTGGCAGTTCCTCTCAAAGGCCTCCGCCCCGCAGTCCTCGCCGGTGTCGGTAATTGTCCGCACCGCCAGAAAGGGAACGCCGTTCACATAGCACGCATGAGCCGCGGCGGCTGTCTCCATATCCACGGCCAGGGGGTTCCAGGCCCGGCGGATCCGCTCCCGGCCCCTGTGCTCCACAAACCGCTCCCCCGTGGCGATTGTCCCGAAGAGAATCGGGTGCTCCGACGTTTCCGCGTAGCGCCTGGCGGCGGTGAGCAGCGTCTCATCCGAGGGAAAATAAGGAGACGGCATCCACGGATGGAATTCCGTCAGGATATCCTCCGCCACGTCATGGTAAACCGAGCGCTCCGCGATGACCGTGTCAAAGAGCTTGACCCTTGGATCCATGCCTCCGGCCGTTCCCGCGTTGACAACCGCGTCCACGCCAAAGACCTCTATCAGCAGCTCCGCCGCGACGGCGGCGTTGACCTTGCACACGCCGCTGTAGGCCGCCACGGCGGGGCGCTCTCCCAGCGCTCCCTCGTAAAACCTCAGCCGCGCTTTCTCCGTGACCCGTTCCACCTCCATAGCCTCTAAAAACGGAGCCAGCTCCGTGTCCGAGGCGCATAAGACGCCCACCTTCTCCATCGCGTCCCTCTCTTTCATACGACCTGGAACAGATAGAACTTTAAATAATTCGTCTCCTCCACCCCCCACAGAATCGGGTGGTCACAGCTCTGCTGTCTCGCCTCGATCTGCCGGAGGCGGACCCCGGCGTCTCGGGCGGCGGAGCGGAGCATGGCCGTGAACCGCTCCTCCTCCGCGAAGTGGGAGCAGGAGCAGGTGGCCAGGTATCCGCCCCGGGGCAGCAGCCGCATGGCCCGGTAGTTGATCTCCTTGTAGCCCGCCATGGCTCGCTCCGCCGTCTTCCGGGACTTGGTAAAGGCCGGCGGGTCCAGGATGATGAAATCGTACTTAGGCGGCTCCTTCTCCAGGGCCGGAAGCAGCTCAAAGACGTTGGCGGCCGCGAAGTCCATCACCGGGCTCAGGCCGTTCCGCTCTGCGTTGGACCGGGCCATCTCCACGGCGGCCTCCGACACGTCCACGGCGGTGACGTGCTTCGCCCCGCCCAGGGCGGCGTTCAGGGCAAAGGAGCCGGTGTGGGTGAAGCAGTCCAGCACCGTCCGTCCCTTGGCCAGCCGCCCAACCGCCCGGCGGTTGTACTTCTGGTCCAGGAAAAAGCCGGTCTTCTGGCCGTTTTCCACGTCCACCAGGTACTTGATCCCATTTTCCGTGATCTCCGTCACCGGGGATTCCGGCGGGTCCTCCCCCGGCAGGGGGAACCAGCCCTTGTACTGCCCCAGGCCCTCTTTCTCCCGGAGGGCCGCGTCGTTCCGCTCGTAGACCCCCCGGATTTCCTGGCCGTCCTCCCGGAGCAGCCGGACCAGCCGGGGCAGCAGGCGGTCCTTGATCCGCTCCATGCCCACGGAGAGGACCTGGACGCTGAGGAGGTCGTGGAACTTGTCCACCGTCAGGCCCGGGAACATGTCCGCCTCCCCAAAGACCACCCGGCAGGCGTCCAGGTCCTCCGGGTCCATGACGGCCTTCCGGTACTCCCAGGCCCAGCGGAGCTTCCGCTCCCAGAAGGCCCCGTCAAAGCGGTCGTTGGCGTTCCGGGACAGGAGCCGGACCCGGATCTTCGACTGTTCCGACAAAAAGCCGGTGCCCAGGTAGGCCCCCTTCCGGCTCCGCACGTCCACCAGGCCGCCGTTCTCCGGCGCGCCCTCCATGGACAGGATTTCCGCGTCGTAGACCCAGGGGTGTCCCCGTAGAATGGCCGCCTCCGCCTTGGGGGTGACGGTGGCGCTGGGGTAAGCCCGTTCTGCTTTCATAGTTCGATAACCTCCCTTTTTCCTCCTCAGTATAGCACACTTCCGCGCGCTTTGCCATAGGATTCAAAGAGAAGGAGGAATCGCTATGCCCACCATCTATTTGAGCCCGTCCACCCAGGAGTGGAACAGCTACGTCACCGGCAGCGGCTCGGAGGAGTACAACATGAACCTGCTGGCGGACGCCCTGGTGCCCTACCTGCTGTCCAACGGCATTCAATACCAGCGGAACAAGCCCGAGATGACCGCCGGGTCCTCCATCCGGGAGGCCAACCGGGGGACCTACGACCTCTACCTGGCCCTGCACTCCAACGGCGCGCCGGAGGGCCGCTACGGCGAGGAGCGGGGCATCATCGCCTTCTACTACCCCACCAGCCGCCAGGGCCGGCGGGCGGCGGAGCTCATCGCCCAGGAGCTCCGGAAAATCTATCCCCTCCCCAACAAGGTCACCACCCGCTCCACCACCTCCCTGGGAGAGGTGGCCCAGTCCCACGCCCCGGCGGTGCTGGTGGAGATCGGCTATCACGACAACTGGGCCGACGCCCAGTGGGTGGAGGGGCACATGGACGCCATCGCCCAGCAGCTGGCCCGGGCCCTCACCGAGTTCTTCGGCCTGCCCTTCATCTACCCCATGGACCCCGTGGAGGGCACCGTGGCTGTCAACTGGGGGACGCTGAACCTCCGGAGCTACCCCGCCCCCACCGGCCGGGTCATCGCCAACCTGCCCGGCGGGGCCTCCGTCACCGTCTACGGCGAGTGGCAGGGCTGGTACGTGGTCCGCTACAACGGCCAGGTGGGCTACGCCGCCGCCGCCTTCATCGATACCTGAGAAGCCCCTCCCGCCCGGTTTTTGAGGGGGCGGCGGCCCCTCCCCGTAAATTTTTCGCAGGTTTTCTGCGCCGGTTTGAGGATTTTCCTTGACAGCGGTCCAGTAAACGTTTAAACTAAAGGCAGATTGCCGTCGGAGGGCAAAGGGGTGCCCTTCGGTTGTTTTCTAAACGACCCTGTTTCCGGGCCGGTTTTGAGACCAGGCAATATGCCCAACGGCGAAAGCCGCTCCGCCCCGCGGAGACGGACGCCCCCCATTTGGGGCGCCGGCGGAGCACAAGGAACCCCATGTCCGATCGCCGCGGCGGCCATACCGCCCGCGGACATCCCATGCCCCTGGAGAGGGAAGGTCCTTCCCCCTCCGCCGTACGGGCGTGTTGACGGTTTTGAAACGGGCTCCGGACAGTACCAAAATGGAATGGAGGAATCAGCAGCCGTGATTCAGATCATCATCACCCTCTTGATCGGGTTGGTGGCCGGCGGCGTGATTTGCTTCCCGCTTGGTATTCGCTACCGGAAGAACGTCTCTGAAAAAGAAATCTCCAGCGCTGAGGAAGAGGGAAAGCGCATTGTCAACGAGGCCATCAAAAGCGCCGAATCCAAGAAGCGCGAGGCCCTGTTGGAGGCCAAGGAAGAGATTTTGAAAAACCGCAGCGAGTACGAAAAGGAAGTCAAGGAACGCCGGGCCGACCTTCAGCGCCAGGAAAACCGCCTGCAGCAGAAGGAGGAAAACCTCGACCGGAAGATCGAGGCCGTGGAAAAGAAAGAGGAGTCCCTGACTCAGAAACACGCCGCCATAGACAAGGAGACCGAGGAGATCAAGCTTGTCAAGCGCGGCCAGACCGAAATGCTGGAGCGCATCTCCGGCTTCACCACCGAGGAGGCGAAGCAGTACCTCATCGACCAGGTGGAGGCCGAGGTCACCCACGAGACCGCCCTCAAGATCAAAGAGGTGGAGTCCCGGATGAAGGAGGAGTGCGAGGCCCGGGCCCGGGAAGTGGTGGCCCAGGCCATCCAGCGCTGTGCCGCCGACCAGGTGGCCGACATGACCGTCAGTGTGGTTCCCCTGCCCAATGACGAGATGAAGGGCCGCATCATCGGCCGGGAGGGCCGGAACATCCGCACCATCGAAACCCTCACCGGCGTGGACCTCATCATTGACGACACGCCGGAGGCCATCACCGTCTCCTGCTTCGAGCCGGTGCGCCGGGAGATTGCCCGGCTGGCCCTGGAGAAGCTCATCGCCGACGGGCGCATCCACCCCACCCACATTGAGGAGATGGTGGAGAAAGCCCGCCGGGAGGTGGACGCCACCATCAAGTCCGAGGGCGAGCGGGTCACCTTCGAGTGCGGCATCCGCAGCCTCCACCCGGAGCTCATCAAGATGCTGGGCCGCCTGCACTACCGCACCAGCTACGGGCAGAACGTCCTCCAGCACTCCGTGGAGGTCAGCCACATCGCCGGCATGATGGCGGCGGAGCTGGGCGTGGACGTCCAGGCCGCCAAGCGGGCGGGCCTGCTCCACGACCTGGGCAAGTCCGTGGACCATGAGCTGGAGGGCACCCACGTGGCCCTGGGCGTGGAATTCGCCCGGAAGTACAAGGAGCGGGAGGAGATCATCCACGCCATCGAGGCCCACCACAACGATGTGGAGCCCCGGACCATCGTCGCCTGCCTGGTTCAGGCCGCCGACGCCATCTCCGCCGCCCGCCCCGGCGCCCGCCGCGAGAACCTGGAGAACTACATCAAGCGCCTGGAGCAGCTGGAGAGCATCACCGGCTCCTACCCCGGCGTGGACAAGGCTTTCGCCATTCAGGCGGGCCGGGAGGTCCGGGTGATGGTGAAGCCCGAGCAGGTCAGCGAGGACCAGATGGTCATCCTGGCGCGGGACCTGGCCAAGAAGATCGAGGAGGAGATGGAGTACCCCGGACAGATCAAGGTCCATGTCCTCCGGGAGACCAAGGTGGTCGAGTACGCGAAATAACCCCCCCTTCGCAATGGACTGCGGAGGTCAACGACGCAAGGAACGGAAAGCGGTTGTGATAGATTCACAGCCGCTTTCTGCTTTTTGGAGCCTCGCAGGGGCTTTGCCCCTGCACCCCACCGCCCTTTGAAAAGGGCGGCCCGAAACTTTAAATGAAGGGACGCAGAAGCTATGAGCATTCAGAATCTTCTTGGCACACAGCCCTACGCGGAGGAACGCCGCGCTGCCGCCGGGTCCTCCAGGGCGGCGGGGGCCTCCTTCCAGGAGCGGATGACCCGGACCGCCGCCTCCGCCGTCATCCAGGGGCCCGGGATTCATCTCCGGAGGCCCGTGGAGGGCACCGTCTTCTCCGGCGGACGCGGCGGGCGGAACGGCGCTTTTCAGGAGGTCTATGCGGAGTACACGGCGGACTCCAGCCCTGAGGATCCGATTGTCCGTGTCTCCGGTACTTCGGACAGCGGGCCTTACAGCTTCACCTGCCATATCAAGGACATTGATCCCTCTCATGCCTCCTATGCGGAGCTGGCCGCCCTTTACGGCCATTTGGTGAAGACCGGGGCCTTCCAGAGCGCCCTGGACAGCGGCGTGCTCCCCACCGGGCTGGAGACCGGCGACGTGACGGAGAAGCGGGATTACCTGGGCTTGATTGACCGTCACCAGTATGACGATCACTTCGGCGGCGTCTGCAAGGGCCAGGCGGCGGAGCTGCTGGCGCTGTACCGGCCCTATGCCTCCGGAGGGAGCGGGGGTTCCTCTTTGGACCGCGGCAGCTTTATGAAGGAGGACCTGATTTCCGTCCTCTACGACGCCAAGGTGGATATGCTGGGCCGCATGAAGAAGAGCAAGGAGAAGTCCGACGAGCAGGAGGACTGGGACCGGCTCATGGAATATGTGGACGCCTGGATTGAGACCCTCCGGAAGGAGGCCGACATCGAAAAGCTCGCCCGGGCCCACGCCGACCTGGAGGCCGCCCGGGAGGACGCCGCCCGGGACCGGAAGGACCTCACCGACCGGCTTCTGGAGCGGCTGTCGGAGCGGCTCGCGGAGGGCTGACGCAAAGACCCCGGCGGCTTATGCCGCCGGGGTCTCGTATTCTCTATGCGCCGCCCAGCCAGGGAGACAGACCCCAGCGTAGCCCCGCAAACAGCGCCGGGAGCAGCCAGAGGCTTCCCCCGGTCTTCCAGACCACCAGGCCGATCCCCCCGGCCAGGGCCCCCGCCGCCAGGACGCCTGCCCAGCGGCTCACCGCCTCCCCCGCCGCCGGGCCCGCCAGCCAGGATGCCAGCAGGAACAGGGCCCGCCCCCCGTCCAGGGGCCGGACGGGCAGGAGGTTGAAGAGGCACAGCACCACGTTTGCCCCCACGGCGGCGGAGAGGCGCTGGTCCCCCAGGCCGGCCAGCGCCAGGGCCGCCAGCAGGTTGGCGGCAGGCCCCGCCAGCACCGCCGCCAGCTCCCCGCCGTAGGAGAGGAGGGTGCCGTCCGTCTCCAGGGCCGCCCCCAGGGCACTGAGGCGGAAGGCCCGCACCCGGGCTCCCTGAAGGCGGAGCACCGCCCAGTGGCCCCCCTCGTGGACGGCGGCGGCGGCCAGCACTGTCGCCAGGGGCCTCCAGCCGCTGGCCAGCAGAAACCAGGCGGCCAGCAGCACAAAGCCGCCGCTGACCCGGACGCTACAGGGGGGAGACATAGTAGATGGGATTCAGATAGGCGCCGTCCCGCTGGAGCTCAAAGTGGAGATGGGGCCCAGTGGCCATGCCCGTGTCCCCCACCTCGGCGATCTTCTCCCCCTGCCGCACCGCCGCGCCGGAGCTGGCCGTCACCCGGCTGCAATGGGCATAGAGGGTGGCGTAGCCCCCCTCGTGGGCCACGACGCAGTAGCGGCCATAGCTGCTGCTCTCCCCCACGGCGGTGACGGTGCCGTCGGCAAAGCAGTCCACCTCCGCCCCGGCCTCCGCCGCCAGGTCCACGCCGTAGTGAAAGCGCTCCTCCCCCTCCACCGGGTGGTCCCGATAGCCGAAGTCGGAGCTGACCACCCCGCCCGCCAGGGGCGGGCCGTAGTCAAAGCCCAGGCGCACCTGCTCCATGCTGACCCCCTTGGGCAGATTCTCCTGGGAGTAGAGCACATAGGCGGCGCTCTCCGCCGGAGGGTCCGCCTCCTCCCTCCGATAGCGCCGCAGCGTGTCCAGCCCGCCGGTGTCCAGCAGCCGCACAGGCCGGGCCGTGCCCGTCCCGGCCTCTTGGAGCGCTCCGGTGGGGACGGCCTCCTCCTCCTGGGGGTGGAACACCGCCTGGTAGAGCTCCTCCATGCTCCGCTCCCCGGAAAAGGCCCGGCCTACGGCGGAGAACACGGCCTGCACGTCCATATTCTGTTCCATGGCGGAGGACAGCATTTGGTTGAAGGCCGCCATTCTGGCCGGGAGCAGCAGCTTCGCCGCCA
Source organism: uncultured Oscillibacter sp. (assembly GCA_947245315.1). Lineage (GTDB taxonomy): Bacteria > Bacillota > Clostridia > Oscillospirales > Oscillospiraceae > Oscillibacter. Next base: position 7,918 of record CAMXNV010000016.1, read on the forward strand.
CCAGCAGCACAAACACGCCTCCGCAGGCCACCAGCTGGGCCAGCCGCCGCAAATCCCTTCGGGACAGGGGCTCGCTCCTTCTCCGGCGGGCTCCCGCGCTCCGGCGGCGGCTGGCCATGGAGCGCATCCGCTTTCCCGTCTGCCGCGAGGTCATATCCGTCCCCTCCTTCCAGCATCCGCCCATCCGGGCGCCGGAGGGCGCGGCGTAGGGGGATCGTCTCATTGGACTATATGCCCGTCCCTCCGAAAACATGCCTGGAAGTCCGGAGAGGCCGGATCAAAAATGCGTCCCCCGCGGGCTTGTCTTTTGCGTGCAAACACGGTATAATAAAAAGGAACTCCCTCTCCGGCGCTTGGGAGCTCCCCCTTCATCAACCCGGACCAGAGAGGAGGTCGCCGCCATGCCGGGCTTCATTCAGGATCAACTGGAAATCAAATTCCTCATTCTCTACATCGCCGCCAGGGTGGAGGAGCCGGTGCCCTTCGACGCCATCCTGGACCTGACCCTCTGCGACGACGCCATCGACTACTTCGACTTCTCCGAGTGCCTGGCCGACCTGGTCCGCACGGAGCACCTGACCCTGGACGCCTCCGGCCTCTACGCCCTGACGGAGAAGGGCCGCCGGAACGGCGCCGCCTGCGAGTCCAGCCTCCCCTACTCCATCCGCCAGCGCTGCGACAAGAACCTGGAGGCTTGGAACCGGAGGCTCCGCCGCCGCCGGCAGGTGAAGGCCTCCTCGGAGCAGCGGCCCAACGGCACCTACACCGTGCGCCTCCAGCTGACCGACGACAAGGGCGGCCTCATGGACCTCAAGCTGATGGTGGTGGACCAGGCCCAGGCCAAGGCGGTGGCCAAGCGCTTCCGGGAATCGCCGGAGCAGCTGTACGGCCAGATTCTCCGTCTGTTGCTGCCGGAAACGCCTTAGAGTCTGATTCAGACCCTTCAAAAAACGCGGGTACGGAAAAAGCTCCGTACCCGCGTCTTGTTATTTCACCACCACGTTTTCCTCTCCCAGGGTCTCCCTGGCCTCCTCCACCAGGGCCCTGTGCAGCAGGACCCGGGTGCCGTAGACCTTCCGGGTGTCCGCCATGACCATTTTCACCTGGGTGTCCCCGGGGAACATGGTGAACACCAGCTTCATGTGCCGGACCGCCGGGTCCTCCAGGGTGGGGAATTTCAGATACAGGGTCTCCCCCTCCAGCAGCTTCTCCGCCTTGGCGGCGGGGGGCGGGGGCGGCAGCCCTCCCTCCGCCGTCTCCAGGGGATAGGCGGAGTCACACATCAGCTGGGGGGCCTTCTCGTCCCGGACGGACAGCTTGCCCTTCACCACCACGGCCTGGTTCTCCCGGAGGTAGGGGCCGCAGAGGTCCAGCGTCTTGCTGAAACACAGCAGCTCAATGGAGCCGCTCTCGTCCTCCACCACCACATAGGCCATGAGGCTGTTGTTTTTCGTGGTCTTGGTTTTGCTGGAGGTCACCACCCCCGCCAGGGTCAGATACTGCCCGTCGGCGAAGCGGGTGGGGCCGTTCTCCTGGGCGAAGTCCTCCAACACCTTGCCGATGGGGGGCACCCGCAGCCGCCGCACCACGTCCCGGTAGCCGTCCATGGGGTGGCCGGAGAGGTAGAGGCCGGTGGTCTCCTTCTCCATGGTCATAAGCTCCTGGGCGGTGAACTCCGGGATATCCGGCAGATGGACCGTCTCCGTCCCCCGGGCGGAGCGCCCGGCGGACATTCCGAAGAAGTCCAGCTGTCCCTCCAGATTGTTCCTCTGCCGCTGGGCGGCGGCGTCCAGCACCTTTTCATAGACCCGGATCAGCTGGGACCTCCGGGCCCCCGTGGAGTCGAAAGCCCCGGCCCGGATCAGGTTCTCCACCGCCCGCTTGTTCATGTCGCTGCCCGCCATCCGGCGGCAGAAATCGTGGAGGGAGGCGAAGGGGCCCGCCTCCTCCCGCTCCCGCATGACGGACTGAATGAAGCCCCGGCCGATGTTCTTGATGGCCACCAGCCCGAAGCGGATGCCCCCCTCCTCCACGGTGAAGCGGTCCAGGGAGCGGTTGATGTCCGGGGGCAGCAGGGCGATGCCGCAGTCCCGGCACTCGTTGATATAGCCCGCCACCTTGTCCGAGTTGTCCAGCACGCTGGTCAGTAGGGCCGCCATGTACTCCCGGGTATAGTGGCACTTGAAGTAGGCCGTCTGGTAGGCCACCACGGCGTAGGAGACGGCGTGGGCCTTGTTGAAGGCGTAGTTGGCAAAGTCGTAAATCTCCTGGTAGATGGCCTCCGCCGTGGCCTCGGGGATGCCGCCCGCCACGCAGCCGGCGATGCCCCGCTCCGGGTCCCCGTGGAGGAAGGCCTCCCGCTCCTTCTCGATGTCCTTGGCCTTCTTCTTGCTCATGGCCCGGCGGACCATGTCCGCCTGCCCCAGGGAGTAGCCCGCCAGGTCCTGGAAGATCTTGATGACCTGCTCCTGGTAGACGATGCAGCCGTAGGTGACGGACAGGATGGGCTCCAGGGAGGGGTGCCGGTAGCGGATGAGCTTGGGGTCCTGCTTGCAGGCGATGAACCGGGGGATGGAGTCCATGGGCCCGGGCCGGTAGAGGGCGATGATGGCCGTGATGTCCTCAATGTTCTGGGGCTTGAGCCCCACGCAGACCCCGGTCATGCCGGTGGACTCCATCTGGAACACGCCGGAGGTCTTCCCCGCCGCCAGCATCTCATAGGTCTCGGCGTCCCCCTCCGGAAGGTCCTCCAGGCGGAAGTCCGGCTGGTGCTGCTTCAAAAGCTGCACCGCGTCCTCCAGCACCGTCAGGTTCCGCAGGGCCAGGAAGTCCATTTTGAGCAGCCCCAGCTCCTCCAGGGTCACCATGCCGTACTGGCAGACCACGATGTCGTCGTTCTTGGCCAGGGGCACGTACTCGTAGACGGGCCGCCGGGTGATGACCACCCCGGCGGCGTGGGTGGAGGCGTTCCGGGGCATGCCCTCCAGCATCCGGGCGGTGTCAATCAAGCGCCGCACCGTCTCGTCGCTGTTATAGAGGTCGCTGAGGGACTTGGTCAGCCGCAGGGCGTCCGCCAGGGTGATGTGGGCCCCGGGGGGATTGGGAATCTGCTTGGCGATCTGATCCACCTCGGCGTAGGGCAGGTTCATCACCCGCCCCACGTCCCGGACCACCGCCCGGGCGGCCATGGTGCCGAAGGTGACGATCTGGGCCACGTGGTCCTCCCCGTACTTTTGGCGGACGTACTCGATGACCTCCCCCCGGCGGGTGTCGCCGAAGTCCATGTCGATATCCGGCATGCTCACCCGCTCCGGGTTCAGAAAGCGCTCGAAGTAGAGGCCGTACTTCACGGGGTCGATGTCCGTGATGCCCAGGCAGTAGCTGACCATAGACCCCGCGGCGCTGCCCCGGCCCGGCCCCACGGGGATGCCCACGCTTCGGGCGTAGCGGACGAAGTCCGAGACGATGAGGAAGTAGTCCGTGAAGCCCATCTTCTCGATCATGTCCTGCTCGTATTGGAGCTGCTCCCGGTGGCTGCCGTCCTCCCCGTAGCGGGCCCGGTAGCCCTCCTCGCAGAGCTCCTTCAAGTAGGAGAAGCTGTCATAGCCCGGGGGCAGCTGGAACTCCGGCAGGTGGTACTTGCCGAAGATGAAGTCCATGGTGCACATCTCCGCCACCCTGGCCGTGTTCTCCAGGGCCCCCTCGTATCCGGCGAAAAGGGCCTCCATCTCCTCCCCGCTCCGGAGGTAGAAGTTCCGGGGCTCGTAGCGCATCCGGTTCTCGTCCTCCAGCAGCTTCCCCGTCTGGATGCAGAGAAGCACGTCGTGGGCCTCCGCGTCCCCCTTCCGGAGATAGTGGGCGTCGTTGGTGCAGACCATGGGCAGGCCCGTCTCCTGGTGAATGCGGAGCAGCCCCTGGTTCACCACGGCCTGGTCCCGGATGCCGTGGTCCTGGAGCTCCAAGTAAAAATGGTCCGGGCCGAAGAGCTCCGCCAGCTCCAGGGCGTAGCGCTTCGCGTTCTCATACTCCCCGTTCCGCAGCCGCCGGGGAATCTCCCCCGCCAGGCAGGCGGACAGGGCCACCAGGCCCTTGCTGTGCTGCCGGAGGAGCTCCAGGTCGATCCGGGGCTTGATATAGAAGCCCTCGGTCCAGGCCATGGAGACCAGGTAGGAGAGGTTCCGATAGCCCTCCTCGTTCTCGCAGAGGAGGACCAGGTGGCGGCTCTCGGCGTCGAACTCGTGGACCTTGTCGGTGAGGCGGCGGCCCTCCGCCGTGACGTAGACCTCGCAGCCGATGATGGGCTTGATCCCCTCCGCCTTGCAGGCCCGGTAGAAGTCCACCGCGCCGTACATGACCCCGTGGTCCGTGATGGCGCAGGCGGTCTGGCCCATCTCCTTTACGATTTTGGGCAGGTCCCGGATGCGGCACGCGCCGTCCAGGAGGCTGTATTCCGTGTGGACATGCAGGTGGACAAAGGACATGGCGCCTCCCCCTTTCCCTTATTTCTTCGCCGGCTTGGCCCGGAGGGCCAGCAGGGCCTTGATATCCTCCAGAACCTCCGGCGAGGTCAAATCCAGCATCAGCCAGCGGCCCATTTTTGACGAGGCCGTCTTCCGGTACAGCGCCCGGGTGTACTCCGTGCAGGTCAAGAGCACCCCCGCCGCCGCCGCCTCGTCCTTGGGGGCCACGGAGATCATGGCCGTCACGTAACCCGGCCGGAGGTACACGGTGGCCAGGGCCTTGCCGCCCTTTTTGAATTTCAGGTTCCACCCCGGCTCCAGGCCGCAGCGGCTGTACTCCGCCCGGGGCTCCGCGCCGTAGGCGTCTCGGAGGTACTGCCGGAGCTCCGGCCAGAGGGGGCTGTCCGCATAGCGGTCAAGCTCTTCCATAGAGGGCTGCCGGTCCATGGGGAACCGCTGAGCCCAGGTTCTTGTATCGTTCGTCAATCTCATTTCTCCTTTTTCTTCCGTATTTCCTTCCCGCAGCGGGGACAGCGCTTGGGCAGCGGGTGAAAGACCATATAAATCCAAGCCCATACTCCCCCAAAGGCCGTGGGACAGAGGGGCGCGCCGCAGTGGGGGCACACCGTACAGAGCTCCGCTGTCAGCGAGCCCATGGCGGTCAGAAGCATGAGGCCGGCCGCCTGGAGCCGAAGGGGGGAATCCCGTCCCTGGAGGTAAAACGACAGCAGCGCCAGCCCCAGCGTCGCCAGGAGCAGCAGCTGCCCGGCCCAGTGGGCCCGGACAAATTTCGGCGTTTTTCCGTCTCTCTCAAAATCGTCTGCTTTTTTCATTGCTCTTTCTGGACGGCCTCCCCGCAGCGGGGACAGTGGGCGGGCATGCGCCTGGGCAATCTAGGGAACTGGTACAGCGGCGCGCCGCACCGGGGGCAGACGATGCCCAGCCAGCCCACGATCAGCCCGGCGATGAGGAGGGCCGTCCCCGCGGCAACAAGGGCGATCCACCCGCCCTTCCCGGACCACTGCCAAAGATAGCCGCCGAGAAGGACCAGCCCGACGCCCGGCAAGGCCAGGAGATCGCTGAGCCGCTTCGCTCCAAAGCAGTCAAGTTTCCTCTGTTTTTTCACTGCAATCCGCCCTTTCTCCCTACAAGGCAAATACCTTTACACCAATTGGTTTTCCTGAGCAAATCTCACAAGCCCTCCGCCAGCTCCACCAGCTTCCGCAGACGGTGGTTCAGGCAGGATTTCGTCACCGGCGGGTCGAACTCCTCCGCCAGCTCCGACAGGCTCAGCTCCGGGTATCGCAGCCGCAGGGCCGCCGTCTCCTGGAGCTTGTCCGGCAGTTTTTTCAGACGCCCCGCCGCCTCCAGCTTTCGGATGGCCTCCCCCTGGCTCTGGGCGGCCTCCACCGCCTTGTCCAGGTTGGCGCTGTCGCAGTTCAGCCGCCGGTTCACGCTGTTCCGCAGGTCCTTCTCCAGCTTGGCGGACATGATCCGCATGGCCGCCACCGGCGCGCCGATGAGGGTGAGAAAGTCCTCGATCTGGTCGCTCTGCTTGAAGTAGGTGACGGAGCTGCCGTTCCGGGTGACGCTCTTGGGGGGATAGCCGCTCTCCCGGAGGAGCACCTCCAGTTCCCGGCTGGCCTGGAGGTGGGAGCTGGTCAGCTCCAGGTGGTAGCGCTTGGCGGGGTCCGTCACGCTGCCCCCGGCGAAGAAGCAGCCCCGGAAGAAGGCCGCCCGGCAGCACTCCTCCTCCACCATGGCGAAGTTGACGTGGAGGGCCAGGCTCTGCCGGGGCGCGTAGCCCAGCTGGTTGATGATGCGATCCAGCTTCTCCTGCCGGTTGATCTGGAAGACCAGCTTCCCCGCCGGCTCCGCCGCCAGGTCCGGCTGCCGGTCGAAGCGGAGGTCGAAGGCCCGCTGGAACAGCCGGGGCAGCCGGGCGGCCAGGTTGGGGTTCTCCGTGATGACCCGGACCTCCGAGGCGTTGAAGGTGTGGCAGTAGAGCAGCACGCCGTAGGCCTCCGCCTGGGCGCAGCAGCGCCGCTGGACCGGCAGCCTGCACAGCTCGTTTTTCGTGTCAAAGGAAAAGGACATGGCGTTCCTCCCTTCCCGGGGCGTTCCTCATCCCCGGTTCTCCACCCGGTAGGCCCCGCCCCGGGGGCTGAACCGGGCCCCGGCAATGCGGACGCTCCGCCCGGCGTGGAGGGCGATGAGCTCCCGGGCCAGCAGGTCCGGCTGGTGGCGGACGTAGCCCTCCCGCACCATGGCGATGGGGCGGCTGACCACCTCCACCCCCAACGCGGCGCAGCGCTCCGTGTCGCAGCGCAGGGGCTCCGCCCCCTCCCCGGCATACCGGGCCACGGCGTCGGCGGGGATGGGGGAGGCGTTGGCCAGGCACAGGGAGAAGAGCCCCGGGGCCGAGTGCTGGAAGATGGCGGCGATGTGATCCGAGGCGGTGTAGCCCTCCGTCTCCCCCTCCTGGGTCATGACGTTGCAGACGTAGATTTTCAGCGCCGGGGAGCGCTGGATGGCGTCCACAATGCCCTCCACCAGCAGATTGGGGATGATGCTTGTGTACAGGCTGCCGGGGCCCAGGACGATCATGTCCGCCTGAGCAATGGCCGCCACCGCCTCCGGCAGGGCCTGGGGCCGCTCCGGCAGCAGGCGCACCTTGGTGATGCGGCAGTCCTCCTGCTTCTTGCAGTAGCAGATCTTGGACTCCCCCACCACCGACGCGCCGTTTTCAAACTCCGCCTCCAGCTGGACGTCCGCCGTGGTCACTGGCAGCACCCGGCCGGTGACGGCCAGCACCTCGCTCATCCGGCGGACCGCCGAGTCAAAGCTGGGGGACACGCCGTTCAGCGCGGCCAGGAACAGGTTCCCAAAGCTCTGCCCCGCCAGGGTGCCCTCCTGGAAGCGGTAGTCCATCAGCTGCTTCATCAGCGGCTCCGTGTTGGCCAGGGCCACCAGGCAGTTCCGGATGTCCCCCGGCGGGGGCATGCCCAGGTCCTGCCGCAGCGCGCCGGAGCCGCCGCCGTCGTCCGCCACCGTGACGATGGCGGAGAGGTTTTCCGTATAGTCCTTTAAGCCCCGGAGCATGTTGGACAGGCCATGGCCGCCGCCGATGACGGCGATCCGCGGCCCGTGCTTCCGGAGCGTCCGATCCCCTTGATAATCCATAGGGCTCCTTTCCAATTCGATCTCTCGTCCCTCAGCCCGCCCTTCAAATGGGGCGGCTCAGGTCCCGGTGGTGCTCCTCCGTCTGGTAGCCCTTCTGGCGGATGTACTCCGCCAGGGCGTGGGCGATGGCCACGGAGCGGTGATGCCCCCCGGTGCAGCCCACGGCGATCACCAGGCCGGTCTTCCCCTCCTCCGCGTACAGCGGGAGGGTGAAGGACAGCAGGTCCTCCAGCTTGCCCAGGAAATCGTGGGTCTGCTGAAAGCTGAACACGTAGTCCGACACCGGCCTGTCCAGGCCGGTCTGGTGCCGGAGCTCCTCCATATAAAAGGGGTTGGGCATAAACCGGACGTCCAGCACCAGGTCCGCCTCCAGGGGCAGGCCGTACTTGAAGCCGAAGGAGGTGACGTTCACCGTCATGCCGCCCTCCTCGCCCCCGCCGTTGAACAGGCGCAGCAGCTCGCTCCGGAGCCGGGCGGTGGACAGGCCGGTGGTGTCGATGACGAAATCCGCCCGCTGCTTCACCGGCTCCAGCAGGGCCCGCTCCTTCTCCACCGCCGCCTCCAGGGAGTCCGCCTCCCGCTGGAGGGGATGCCGCCGCCGGGTCTCCTTATAGCGCTTGATGAGGGTCTCCGAGGAGGCCTCCAAAAACAGCATCCGGCAGGCGGCCTCCATGCTCTTCAGCTGGTCCAGCACGTGGAAGAGCTCCGTGAAGGACTCCGCCGTCCGCACGTCGTACACCAGGGCCACCCGGGCGTAGCGCCCGCCCCCTCCGGCGCAGAACTCCGCGAACTTCAAGATCATGGCCGCGGGCATGTTGTCCACAATATAAAACCCGCTGTCCTCCAGGAAGGAGGCCGCCTTGCTCTTCCCCCCTCCGGACAGACCGGAAATGATTAAAATCTCCATAGCCGCACCTCTCCGGGGCCCGGTTCCGCCGGGCCCCCATTCTCAGAACCTGTATTCACAACCGCTGAACACTGTCTGGCCGGGTCTTTTGCCGCCACTCTTCGTTAAATTTTCTTGCCGGGCGTCAGCCTCGGCCCAGCGGAACGGGCCTCGGCAGACTTGACGGTCCTATGTCAAGCCAGCCCGCCCGCGAAAATTTGCCTCGATTGGCAGCAAAATCCCTCGCCCATCCAGCATCCACCGGTTATGAATACAGGTTCTCAGTCCACAAACCGGACCTCCGGCTCCAGCCGGACGCCGGTCTTCTCAAAGACAACCTCCTGCACCTGGCGGATCAGCTCCCGGATGTCGGCGCAGGTGGCCCCGCCCCGGTTGATGAGGAAGCCCGCGTGCTTTTCGCTGACCTGGGCCCCTCCGACCGTCCGGCCCTTGAGGCCGCACTGCTCGATCAGGGTCCCGGCGAAATGGCCCTCCGGACGCTTGAAGGTGCTGCCCGCGCTGGGCCACTCCAAAGGCTGGCTGGCCCTCCGGCGGGCCAGCAGGTCCCGCATGGCTGCCCGGATGGCCTCCGGGTCCCCGGGGGTCAGGCGGAAGCGGCCGTACAGGGCCACAGCCTCCGGGTGCTCCGACAGGAAGCTTTTTCGGTAGCCGAAGCCCAGCGCCTCCCCGGTGAGTTCCCGCACGCCCTCCTCGGGCAGCAGCACGGAGGCCCCCGTTACCACCTGGGCCAGCTCCCCGCCGTAGGCCCCGGCGTTCATATACAGCCCGCCGCCCACGGTGCCGGGGATGCCGTGGGCAAACTCCAGCCCCGTCAGCCCCTGCTTACAGGCGAAGTCCGCCAGCCGGGCCAGGGGCACGCCGCACCCGGCCACGATGGTGCCCGGCTCCTCCCCCGGCTCCAGGCGGCACAGGCGCTCCGTCCCGATGACCAGGCGATCCAGCCCCCCGTCGGGGGCCAGCAGGTTGGTGCCGTTGCCGATCACCAGGGGCCGGGCCCCGCAGTCCCGGGCGATGGACAGCAGCAGCACCAGCTGCTCCCCCCGCTCCGGGAAGGCCATGCGCCTGGCGGGGCCCCCCACCCGGAAGGAGCAGTGCCGGGCCATGGGCTCCTCCCGCAAAAGCTCCACATCCGGCAGGCACGCCTCCATCTGCTTGTCAAACCGCGTCACCCAGTCCATAGCGGGTCCCCCTTGTCTCAAACTGCTCACATCACCCGGCCCAGCAGCGCCGCGCCGATGATGCCCGCGTCATTGCCCAGCTCCGCCGGGAGAATTTTTGTAACACGGCCCCCGTGGCGGGAGAAGCTCTCCCGGGCCACCGCCTCCCGCAGGGGCTCCAGCAGCAGCCGCTCCGGCGCCGCCGCCACGCCGCCGCCGATGGCCACGGCCTCGGGGCGCAGGATGTTGATGAGGCTGGCCAGCCCGCTGGCCAGGTAGCCGACATAGTTCCGGCAGACGGCCAGGGCCGTCTCGTCCCCCGCCTCCGCCGCCTGGAAGGCCGTCCGGCCCTCCACGCCGTTCCGGGCGAACTCGTGGAGCAGGCTCTCGGGATGGGCCTCCATGGCCCGCTTTGTCTGCTGGATCAGGCCGGTGGCGGAGGCGTAGCGCTCCCAGCAGCCCTTCCGGCCGCAGTTGCAGGGCTCCCCGTCCTGGCAGATCACCATGTGGCCCGCCTCGCTGGAGGCCAGGCCCCCCCGGAGCTTCCCGTCCACAATGATCCCCGCGCCCACGCCGGTGCCCAGGGTCACCACGGCGAAGTCCCGGGTTCCCTTTCCCGCGCCGCCGAAGAACTCGCCCACGGCGGCACAGTCCGCGTCGTTGCCCAGCAGCAGGGGCAGGTCCAGGTGCTTGCGGAACAGCCGCTCCAGGGGCACGTTCTCCATGGGGATGTTGGTGGTGAAGAGCACGTCCCCTCCGTCCACCGCCCCGGGCAGACCCACGCCCACCCAGCGGACCTTTCCCTGAATGACCTTTTTCGAGAGCTCCGCCAGGGTCTCCGCGAAGCGCTCCGGGCCCTGGAAGTCCAGGGGGACCCGCTCCACGCGGACCAGCTTCCCCTCCTCGTCCACCAGTCCGGCCTTTAAATTCGTGCCGCCTACGTCAATGCCGACATACATATCCGTCTCCTCCTTATATAGTCAACGCAGTTGAAAAGAAGCAAAAGCTTCTTTTCAACCGGCGGGCCTTTGGCCCGCCGGAGCGCAAAGCGCTATGCGTTTCCTATGAAGTCAAGCACAAAAATCCGCTTATGCGGCTTGCGGCGCTGTTTTACAGCGCCGCATTGAAAAGAATCCTTTGG
>CAMXNV010000017.1 GCA_947245315.1 uncultured Oscillibacter sp.
GCCCAGGTCACCGAGGGCATCGACCAGATTTCCTCCGTGGTGCAGACCAACTCCGCCACCTCCGAGCAGTCCGCCGCGGCCAGCGAGGAGCTGAGCAGCCAGGCCAGCCTGATGAAGGACCTGCTGAGCAAGTTCCGCCTCCGCAGCGACGGGGCTGCCACCACCAGCTACTCCGCCCCGGCCTATACGGAGGACAGCGGGGACGCCTCCTATGACAGCGGCTACAGCGCGGGAAGCAGCGCGTTCAGCAAGTATTGAGAGACGGAGCCGCCCTCCGCGCGGGGACCGGATGAGACGCCCCCGTGGGGAGGGGCCCGCCGCGGGAAGAAAGCGGCCGGCGTGCTTGTAAACCTGTCGGCTCAATAAGACGCGAATGGTCAAGGAATGACCGCAGAACGGCTCGCGCCATTCCAGACTGGCAGTGAGTTCCCTGCCATGATGCCAGAAGGCGGTTCGGTGCCGCTTTCTGGCATCATTTGTGCCGGCGGAGAAGGGCCGGAGAAATGGGGATACATGAAAAGGAGCGCCTTTATGAAGGATTTGAGACCCCAGGAGCGAGACCTGATTTTCGCTCTGGACATCGGAACCCGCAGTGTCGTGGGCGTTGTGGGGAAGCCCTCCGGCGGCCGCTTCAAGGCCATGGAGATCGAGACCGCGGAGCACGGGAGCCGGGCCATGCTGGACGGCCAGATTGACAACATCCAGCAGGTGGGCGCCCTGGCCCGCAGGGTGACGGAGCGCCTGGAGGAACGCCTGGGCGTCCACCTGGAGCGGGTCTGCGTGGCGGCGGCGGGCCGGGCCCTCCGGACCCAGAGCGGGCACTTCACCCTGGACATCTCCCAGGAGAAGACCATCGGCGCCGAGCTGGTCAGCCGCCTGGAGGCCGGGGCCCTCTCCGCCGCCGAGGAGGCCCTCCAGATGGAGGACGAGGTCCGGCGGCAGTTCTTCATGGTGGGCTACACCGTGGCCCAGTACCGGCTGGACAACTACCCCCTGGCCTCCCTGCTGGACCACAGTGGCCAGCTGGCGGAGGCGGACGTGGTGGCCACCTTCCTCCCCGGGGAGGTGGTGGAGAGCCTTTACGCCGCCATGCGGGCTGCGGGCCTCCAGGTGTCCAGCCTGACCCTGGAGCCCATCGCCGCCATGAACGCCGCCATCCCGGCGGAGCTCCGGCTGCTGAACCTGGCCCTGGTGGACATCGGCGCGGGGACCACGGACATCGCGGTCTGCCGGGACGGCAGCGTCACGGGCTATACCATGGCCACCATCGCGGGAGACGAGATCACCGAGTCCATCATGCGGGCCTACCTGGTGGACTTCCAGACCGCCGAGGAGATCAAGCGGAACCTCCGCCCCGGCGAGGCCGCCCGGTACACGGACATCCTGGGTCTGGAGAACACGGCCTCCTTCGAGGAGGTCCACGCCGTGATCCAGGAGCCCATGGGCCGCCTGGCGGAGGCCATCGCCGCCCAGGTGTCGGAGCTCAACGGCGGGGCCCCCTCGGCCCTGTTCCTGGCCGGGGGCGGCAGCAAGCTGGACGGCCTCCGGGAGCGGGTGGCCTCCAGCCTGGGCATGGACGAGCGCCGGGTGGCCATCGCGGGGAACAACTTCGCCAAGAGCGCCTTTGCCGACGGGCTGGATTTGAACAACCCCGAGTACGCCACCCCCCTGGGCATCGCCGTCTCCGCCGCCCTGGGGCTGCTGAACGACAGCTATGTCATCACCCTCAACGGGGAGACGGCCAAGCTCTTCCGCAGCGGCGTGCTGACCGCCCGGGACATCCTGCTGATGAACGGCTATAACTACTCCGACATGCTGGGCCGCTCGGGCAAGAACCTGGGCATCACCCTCAACGGGCGGCATATGATCCTCCGGGGGGAGCCCGCCGCGCCCGCCATCCTGACGGTAAACGGCGAGGAGGCGGCCATCACCGCCGTGGTCCACGCCGGAGACGACATCCGCTTCCAGCCCGCCCGCAGCGGCAAGGACGCGGCCAAGACCCTGGGGGAGCTGCTGGGGAAGCAGTTCTCGGGCCGGGTGCTGCTGAACAACCGGGAGGGCAGCCTGAAGACCCCCCTCCGCCAAGGGGACGTGATCCTGACCCTGGAGGGCCCCGCGGGGGTGATCCCGCCCCTGCCGGAGGAGGAGCCCGAGGCCCCGCCGGAGGAGAAGCCGGTTCCCCCGGAGACCCCTCCGGAGGAGAAGGAGGAAAAGCCCCTCCCGGCCCCCGCGCCCGAGCCTCCGGCGAGCCCGGAGCCTCCCAAGCCGGAGCCCCCGAGGGCGGAAGCCCCCAAGCCGGAGGCCCCCAGGCCCCTGATCCGGAAGCGGGAAGTGGAGATCATCCTCAACGGCAAGCCCATGGTGCTGCCGCCGAAGGAGAACGGGCAGCCCTACTATGTCATGGACCTTCTGGAGCGCTCCGGCGTGGACTTCGACAAGCTGGAGGGCCCGGTACACCTGGCGGTGAACGGCACGGAGTGCGGGTTCAGTCAGGCGGTGAAGGACCGGGACACCATTACCATCCGCTGAGGGCAGGCCCCGGGGCCCGATTCCATGGCCTATGGAGCCGGGCCCAAAGAACCCGCGCCGACTCAACGGGGCGCGGATTCTGGAGATAGGAGAGTGAAGCGTTGAAACAGGATAAGGCGGAAAAGATCATCCAAAAGGCCGAGCGTAAGGCCCAGAAGGCCGCGGCGCAGGTCCAGGTGGCCAGCAAAAAAGCCGAGGCAACCAAGCAGAAGCAGGCGGCCCAGGCGGAAAAGAAGGCCAACCGGGCCGCCAAGAGCGCCGAGAAAAAGGCGGCAAAGAAGACCAAGGCGGCGGAACAGGCCACAAAGAAAGCCCAACAGGCCGCCCAGAAGGCCCAGGAGAAGAAGGCCAAGGCCGTGGCCAAGCTGGCCGCCAAGGCCACGGAGGGCCAGGGAGAGGCCGGAGCCGACGGAAAGGGCGGCAAGAAGAAGGGAAAGAAAAAGCTGCTGCTCCTGGTGGCGGCGGTACTGGTTGCGGCCATAGGCGCGGGAGCCTTCTTCTTCCTGAAGGGCGGCAAAGAGGAGGAGGAACCTCCTCCGGAGCCCATCGCGGCCCCGGCGGAGTACGTGCTGAACGAGTCCCACATCACCGCCTTGCCGGTGTGGGGGGACGAGGTCCTGGTCTACCAGGAGGAAGTGGTCCCCGAGCCCCCGGCGGAGCCGGAGAAGGACGAGGAGGACCAAAAGGACGGAGAGACTCCCGAAGGAGAAGAGGGCGAAGAGGGCGAGGAGGCCCCCGCCGAGGAACCGGCGGCGGAAGAAGCGGGCTTCCAGAAGATTCTCTATCGCTACGAGGGGCTCCAGAGCCCCCAGGACCTGGTGTCCGCCTATGCGGCCCTGATGACCACGGCGGACGCGGGCTTCTCCGTGGTGGACGAGACGCTGCTGCGGATCGACCCGCCAGAGTTCGGCAGCCGGGGCACGGTGCAGCTGGCCCGGAACGTCCCCGCCCCCGAGGAGGGCGGCGAGGCCGGGGTCCACTCCCTGCTCCTGAGCTGGGACGCCCAGGGGTGTACGGTCACCCTGGATATGCCCGACGGCCGGGTCCACGATCCCAAGCCGGCGAAGACCTCGCCCACGGCCCCCAGCCGGGGCCTGTCGGACCTGGAGGCCCTGCATCCCTCCAAGCTGGGACTGCCGGGAGACTCCATGGAGGCCTATGAGCTGATGCCCCAGGAGGGCTCGGTGCTCATCGCCGGGAACCCCAGCCCCTGCACCCGGGTGAACATCTACGGCGAGAACGGCCAGATTGCCGGGAGCTACTTCCTCTCCGGCGACGGGCACCTCTACAAGCTGGACGACGAGAAGAACGCCGTGGTGGAGCTGGACTGGGAGTAATCCGGCGCCAGCCTCAGACTGCCGGGGAGCCCGGAGAGCCGGTAGCCCGTTCTCCCCGGGGCCCCGGAGAGCAGGGGGGCCAGCAGACCCTCCAGCACGCAGAGGGAGGAACGGACGGACAGGGCGTCCTCCCCCTCCGGCGTCAGGGCCCGGGCGGTGTCCGGGTCCACCCGGAGGATGTCCAGGCCGTACTCCCGCCCCAGGGCCTTGATCTGCTTGACGGTGACGGCCCGGCGGGCCTCCTCGTCCAGACGGCGAAAGCCGATGATGCCGCTGAAGCGGCCCGCGATTTCCGGAAGCACGCCCAGGCGCACCATGGCCCGGCGTGCTTCCTCATTTTCCCGGAAGAGGCGCTCCGCCAGCTCCGCCGGGGAGGCGGGGGGCCCGGCCTCCTCCTGGGACTTGGGCGCGGGCCTCTGGCCGGAGAAGCCCAGGGGCCGCCCGGACGCCGCCGTCAGGTCCGCGTTGGTGGTGAAGACGAAGACGCAGCGCCGGAAATCCAGCTCCCGGCCGCCCTGCTGGTCGGCCCGGTGGGCGGTGCACCGGCCCTCGTCCAGGATGGACATGAAGACCTTGAGGACCTCCGGGTGGGCCTTCTCCAGCTCGTCGAACATGAAGACGGTGCGGGGGTTGTCCCGGACGGCGTCGAAGATGGGCCGGTCCTCGTAGCCCACGTAGCCCGGGGGCGCGCCGGTGAGCCGGTGGACCGAGTGGGGCTGGGTGAAGGTGTTCAGCTCCGTCCAGACGAAGGAGAAGGACTCCCCCCGGCAGCGCTCCAGGGCCGGGGCCAGGGCCTTGCCCAGCTCCGACTTGCCCACGCCGGTGGGGCCGTGGAGAATCAGGGACAGGGGCCTGGCGGGGTTTTGCTTCCCCGCGTGGGTGTAAAGCCGGAAGGCGGCGGCCTCCACGGCCCGGGGCTGGCCCAGGACCCGCTGCTCCAGCTCCTGGCGCAGACGCCGGTAGAGGGGCGGCCAGAGGGAGGGGGGGTCCTCCGCCAAGGGCTGGGGCCGGAAGGGCCGGGGGACGGCGGGGTCCCCCACCTCCCGCTCCAGGGAGAGGAGCCGGGCGCTCAGGGCCTCGTAGCTGTCGAAGGACCAGACGCTCCTGGCGAAGAGGGCGGAGAGCACCGGGCTGTCCCCCCGGTAGGCCACGGCGGGACGCCAGTAGAGGAGATAGCCCCGGTCCCGTTTCAGGAAGCCCAGCACGGCCTGCCCGGGCACGCAGCCCCGGGGCATCCGGCAGTCCGGGAACTCATAGCTCTGCCCCCGCTGCCCCAGGCTGTCGATCCGGCGGCGCAGGACCTCCCGGACCTCCGGGTTCCCGGCGCAGAATTGGGAAAAGGCGATGCTCATGGAAAGGAACCTCCTTGTGGGTGTGGTTTTTCCTAGTGTTTCCAAGTTTGGGAAACTTTAGGCCCTGGGAGGACAAAAGAAGGCCCGAGACGCTGCAAACGTCTCGGGCCTCGCTTTATGCAGAAAAAGGAGCTATTGATCCCGCCGGGCCCGGAGGGCCTTGCGCTGGAGGGTGAAGATGGACTGCATGAGCCGGTCCTGCTCCCTGGGAGGGAGTTCCATAAACTGGCAGCCGTACTCGAACTTCTTCACCGGGGAGCCGGGCTTGGCCCGGACCTGGGTCCGCTTGACCTGGCAGGTGATGTTGAAGGGAACCTCTCCGGGGAGCAGGGAGGTCTCCAGCTGGAAGGAGCCCCCCAGCTCGAAGAGCTTCTCGGTCAGCACCCGGCAGCCCCCCGCGCTGATGTCCAGAATCTGGCAGGGGAACCGCTGGCCCTTGGCGGAGGTGATGGGGTAGACCCAGCCCTCGCCGCCGATGCTCTGGCGGTAGAAGTTCCGGTTCTCGCTGTTTTGCAGGTAGCGGAGCCGCTCGATCCTCCAGAAGTCATAGCCGTTGGGCCCCACGGCGCCGTCCATGGTGAAGGCGGTCCCGTCCTTCTGGAAGGCCCGGAGCTTCACCGGCTGGTTGTAGAGGCCCCGGGGCAGGTAGCCCCCGGCCTCCGCCCGGACCTCCAGGACGCCGCCGCCCAAAATTCGGAGCTTGCCCACGAAGATCAGGTCGTTGGCGGGGGTCAGGACTTCCACCTTCATGCCGCTGTAGAGGTCCGGGAAATCCTCCAGAAATTGGTCCTTCTCCGGCTCCGGGCTCACCTTTTTCAGCAGGGATTTGAAAAAGCCCATGTCTCTCGCCTCCTTTTGTTTATCGGGTCAGCACGCGGTGCAGGATGACGGCCATCTCCGCCCGGCTGATGGGGGCGGTGGGATTGAGGCGCATGGCGCTGGTCCCCCGGACGGCCCCCAGCTGAATCAGGGCCGCCACGGAGCTCCGGGCGAAGGGGGAGACCTCCCACCCGTCGCCGTAGCTGGACAGCAGGCTCTCCGAGGCGGCGGGCACGGACTGGCCAGCGGCCTCCAGGGCCCGGCAGATCATGG
The DNA here is from genome assembly GCA_947245315.1 of uncultured Oscillibacter sp. Taxonomy (GTDB): domain Bacteria; phylum Bacillota; class Clostridia; order Oscillospirales; family Oscillospiraceae; genus Oscillibacter. The sequence goes on from CAMXNV010000017.1 coordinate 6,311, forward strand.
TCATGGCGCTCTGGCGGGTGATGGGCCGGTCGGGCTGGAAGAGGCCGTTGTTCCCCTGGACGATGCCCAGGTTCCGGGCCGTGGCCACGGCTCCGGCGTAGACGCTGTTGGCGGGCACGTCGGGGAAGCCGGAGGTGCCGCTGGTGGGGAACTGGAAGGCCCGGCAGACCATGAGGGTGAACTCGCCCCGGCTGATGGCCTGGCGGGGGCGGAAGGTGTTGTTGCTGTAGCCGTTGGTGATGCCGCTCTGGCGGAGGAACTCGATGGAGGGCTTCGCCCAGTCCAGGCCGTAGGCCACGTCGGTGAAGGAAGTGGTGCAGTAGCCGCTGGAGAGCTGAATCTCCACGTTGCCCGAGAAGCTGGCCCCCTGGGTGTCGTAGGCGGTGAAGGGGATGTAGATGGTCCCCTGGTACTCCGCCTTGGGCAGGTAGCTGATCTGGCCCAGGTCCTGGGCTCCGTAGCGGGTGATGGTGCTGACGGCGGAGCCCGTGTGGGCGGGGCCGCTGTAGTTCTGGTACAGGTGCCCCACGGAGGGCAGGGAGTTGAACTGGACGGAGGCCAGCGTGGTCCCCAGGGAGGTCTGGCAGGCGTTCTGGAAGTCCACGGTCCGCAGGGCGACGGGGAGGGAGCTCCCCGTGTAGCGCAGGCCGCTGCCGGTGACGGTGGTCCCGGGGGTGGTCGTCGAGGACCCGGCGGTGATCTGAATCTCCACGGTGCCGGAGAAGGACTCGCCCCGGCTGTTATAGCCGGTGTAGCCGAAGCTGAGGGTCCGCAGGGTGGACCCGGCGGAGAAGCTGACGTCGTTCAGGAGCCGCCCGTTGCCGGCGTAGTAGTAGCTGGTGCTGGTGGAGACGGAGGTCCCGGTCTTGGTTCCGGCGTTGTACTGGTAGTACAGGGTGCCGTAGGAGGCGCTGGGGAGGCCGGAGAAACGCACGTAGTTCAGCGTGTCCCCGGTGGCGGCGCGGCAGGCGCTGTTGAAGTCCGAGGCGCTGAGGCGCACCGCCTGGTTCTGGGTCACGGTGTAGCGGATGGTGCCCAGGCCGGTGCCCACCCGGATGATGAGGTTGCCGGAGAAGTTGGTCCCGGAGGTGTCGGTCCCCGTGAAGGGGATGGTCACCGTGCCGCTGTAGTCCTTGGCGGGGACGAAGGTGATGTTGGAGATCCGGGGGGTGGCGTTCCGGTAGTAGCTCCGGCCCGTGACCACCTGGGTGTTGCTGCTGGCGCTGGAGCTGTAGTTCAGGTAGAGCCGTCCCACGTTGGTGGCGGGGAGGCTGTCGAAGCGGATGTAGTTCAGCGTGCCGCCGGTGGCCCGCTGGGAGGCGTCGTTGAAGTCCCCGGCGTTGAGGGTCCGGGTCCGGTTGACGGCGATGGAATAGTCCACGTTGCCGTCCCGGGAGCCGTCGGGGGAGAAGACCGTGATGGTGACCGTACCGGCGTAGGTGGCCCCGGAGCTGTCGGTGCATCGGTAGGTGATGTTGCAGTCCCCGGAGAAGCCCGCCGCCGGGACGAAGGTGATCTGATCGATGGAGGGGTTGCTGCTGGCATAGTACCGGGTGGTGCTGTCCACTTTGGGGGAGAAGTACCCGGAGGGGCTGTAGTTGTAGTACAGCGTCCCCTGACTGGAGGCGGGCTGGTTGAAGGTGATGTAGTTGACGGCCTGGCCGTTCCGGGTCTTGCAGACCGCGGAGAAGTGGGCCGCCGAGAGGGTGACGGGTTCGTCCATGGCCGTGCTGTAGGTCACGTCTCCCGTTGTGGTGGCCTCGATCCGGATGGTTCCATTAAAGGTATTTCCATTGGTTGCCGCCGCATTGTAGTCCACTACGGCGGTTCCGTCGAAGCCCGGAAGGGGCACGAAGGTCACATCCCGCAGGGCCTTCTGGCCCTGACCGGCCTGGTAGTAATAGCGCTCCGTGCCGCCCACGCCGTGGCCCGGGGTGCTGGGGGCGGTGTAGCCGTAGTAGAGGACGCCGTTCTTCGTGGAGACCTTCAGGTTGTACACGCTCTCCAGGGCGGCCCCCGCCTTGGTCTGGGAGCGGCTGTTCAGCTCCGCCAGGATGTTGGAGAAGGAGAAGGAGGGGTTGGAGCCCATGCTGGTGGTGATGGCCTGGGCCACGTCCTCCACCACCCGGACCTTGAAGCTGGCCTCGTAGCCCGTCCCGGCCACGGTGGCGGAGATGACCGCGTTATCTCCCGGGTAATTGGCGGTGACCCGCCCGTTGACCACCTGGGCCACCGTGTTGTTGGTGCTGGCCCAGATGAGGGTTTTCAGCTTGGCGCTGCCGTAGACCGTGGGGACCACGGTGATGTCCCGGTACTGGTTGAGCTCCACCACGCTGCTGGAGGTGAGATTGACCGTGGTGCCCGTGCCGCCGGATTCGGAGGCCTTCCGGTAGCTCAGCAGGATGCCGGAGACCTCGATCTCCCGGGAGTCGCTGAACCCCCCGGCGCTGGCGGTGATGAGGGCCTTCCCCGGGGCCCTGCCGGTGATCTTGCCCTCCTGGTCCACGGTGGCAATGGAGGTGTCGGAAGAGGTCCAGGTGAGCCGCCGGTCCGAGTCCGTGGCGGTGAGGGGATAGGCGTCCGCCTTAAGGGTCATGGTGCCGTTGGGGTCCACGTACCGGTAGGCGTCCGAGGTGGGGGAGGTAATGACCACCTGGGTCACCGCAGGCGCCTGGGGGGCCACCACTCGGATGACGCAGACGTCGGAGGCGGCGGGGTTGGCCTGGGAGGTGGCCGTGACGGTGAAGGTGCTCCCCACGGGGATGGCGGAGTTGATGGAGATGACCGCCGTGGAGCCGTTTCCGGCTGTGATGGAGACCATGCTGCTCTTGGGGGAAATCTCCCAGGAGATATTTTTGTTGGGCACCTTATTGGGGGTGAGGGTGGCCGTGAGGGTCAGCTTGTCGCCCCCGGGGGACATGGTGGCGGTCTGCTGGCTGAGGCGCAGTTCCCTGACGGAGGCGGCGGAGACTTGGACTTTACAGGTTGCGGACTGCCCCGACGAGGGAGAGGTGGCGGTGATATCCGCCTCTCCCACGGATTTGGCAGTCAGGACTCCGGAGCCGGACACGTCCACAATAGTGGGCTGGGAGCTGGACCAGGTGAGCTCCGGGTCGGCATCCAGGGGGTAGACTTGAGCCCGGAGGGTAGTAGTTTCGCCCACCGACATATTCAGGGAGGTTACAGGCATTTTGACAGCTGTGACTTGAGGGGTAACGACTACTGTACAGGGCACTTCAAGGACATCATCCTTTTCCAAGCCCAAATCCGGGTCGTCATATGCCATGGTGATTTTCATGGTCAGGGTAGTGGTTCCGGAACTATGGGCGGTGACCACGGCTGTGGGAACGTTTCCGGAGGCCTTACCAGAGGCTGAAATAATACCGGAACCACAGACCCATTCAATGTTATGGTCGATCCATATAAAATTGGGGGACCGAAGCTGGAATTCTACATCCTTGGTGTTATTCTCAGTTAGGCGCACAGTAGAGGGTGTAATAAAGAGCTCCGGCCCGGTAATGGCCGCCGCGGGCAGCGTCAGCAGGGAGCAGGCCAGCGCCAGGGCCAGCAGCAGCGCCCCGGCCCGGCGAAGAGAGCGGAATTTCATAAAGCATACACTCCTTTTCCGAAAGACGAAGAGAGGGCGGGCGGAATCGCCCGCCCTCTGGAGGCTTGGTTTTAGCTGTCGCAAAGGATTAGCCGTAAGAGATATTGTCGCCCCAGCCGGACGCCTGAACGACGAACGCGGGCTTATACAGTCCGGACGGGAGACGCACAACGGTCAAGCTGAACGTCAGGTCCGTAGTACCGGACATAGCGGTGGAGCCGTTGGAAAGGTATTTGCTGATAGAGACCTGCGCGCCCGATTGGGCCCCCTCAACCTTGAACACGAAGCCAAAGCAGTCCGGCGGGTTGTCTTTATCGTAGTCCGGAGATACCTGGGGAACATGTTTGACAACGGTGGGGTTATCCGTGCCGACAACCAGGGAGCCGGAGATGTAATTTCCATACATACTGGCATTTCCGGCGGAATCATCCACGATTTTCAGAAGCTTCCTTCCGTTTTCCGCATAGTAGAGGGGCTCGTTAAAACGGATGGACAGGGTGCCGCTGATTCCCGCGTTCAGAGCCTGTAAGGCCTCGGCCTGAGTGCTGTAAACAGGGCCCTGGACGATGGACGAGGTAACCATGGGGTGGTTGGTGGGCGGGATCAGATACCGGGCGGCGGTGAAGGCATAGGGGGCGTCTACCTGGCCGCCCTCGCCCTTGCCGCAGGCTATGAACCAGTATTGCCCGCTCTTTCCTCTCAGCTCGTTTGTGCAGTCGACCTTCTGGCTCCAGTCGGGGGCGGACAGGTTGATCTCCCGGGAGCCGGTTTTGATAATGGCTGTTCCGTCCGTGTTCGCGTCTTCAATCCAGTGGCCTACCGTGTCCTGCATGGCCGGGTCACAGAAGAGATCGAATACGCAGCCAAGGTGTACGCCCTGATAGGAGTAGGGAGTGGCCATGGCCTCGGCAAAGGTCAGGCTGCCATATGTCTTTTTCAGAGTGTCACAGGTGCTCTTGGGAACGCCCATGGCCTCGCCATAGGTGCTGTCCCAATAATCGGTCATCTTGAGGCCCAGATACGGTCCCATCATCAACTCGTTGATGACCAGATAGCTGCCTCCGGCGACGTCCTTCCGGGTGCCCTCCTCCAGACCCGGAGGCGGCGGGGTAACCGCGGACCGGACGGTGACGGCGGAGGTGCCGCTCATCTGTCCCTGCAAGATCGGGCGGGACAGGGCCGTGGTCTCAAAGCCGAACGCGTAAACAGCGGAGGGAACCTCGTGCCCCTCGTCCTCCAGGACCATGTAGAGGATGTACATCTTATTGGCCTGGAGCTTGTTGAGCTCCCGGATAGAAACCATGGTGCCGTCATACAGGCCCCGGCCGCTGATTAAGCTGGCCGCCGGATTGATGATGCTTCCATTTTCGGGGCTGGTGGTATTGGGATCCGAGATTTCCTTGCCGCTTTTCGGCAGCTTTTCCCAGGCCGTCCGGTCGCCCGCCTGAATTGTGGTGCCGTCGGTTAACGTGGTCCCGATATGTCCGGCCTCAGCGATTACATAGTAGTAGTACGCCGGATAGGGGTCCACATGGAAGGTGACGGTCACGCCGGTGTCATGAGGCACAATGGTAGGCGTGGGCGACGCGAACTTGGGAGCCTCCGAAACCCGGAAGGTGTGCTCCCTGGGGAATCTCAGGGAGGGCGTACCGATCTCGTCCACCTGCTGGGCGGTCTTCTGGTGGTCGGCGAAGCTGGTGGGGTTCAGGGGCTTCTCCACCAGGGCGCGCATGGAGGCCTCGGTCTTGGCGACGGCGTGGACCTCCATCTCCACCTGCCCGGTGAACTTTTTCCGGTCCGTGAGGCCGTTCAGCTTCGTGACCACGATGCCGTACTCCAGGTCCTGGGTCACGGAGTTCAGGGGCTCGAAGGGATAGACGGGGTTGGTGTTCCCGGACTGCTGCCAGCGGGTGTAGGCCAGGCTGAGGCCCACCTCCGGGTTCAGCTGGGAGACGTTGAAGGAGGCGTTCTCCAGAATCCGCTCCCACACGCCGCCGGAGGGACGATAGTAGAGGTCGAAGCTCATGCTGTTCTTGGACCAGAAGATCAGGTCCCAGAGGGTCTCCGATCCGGCGTTCTCCGCGTTCTCCGGGGAGAGGTTGAAGCTCATGTCAAAGTAGATCGGGTTCCCGTTGTCGTCGTTGGGCCCCTGGGTGCCGCCGTCCAGATAGCGGAGCTGCGCGTCAATGGTGGTGAAGTCCGGGAGCTTGTAGCCGTCGTACCCGGAGGTGTGCCGCATGACGTTGTGCCGGTCGGACATGTCGGCGATGTCGGAGACCACGAAGTAATAGGTCTCGCCGCTGCCCAGCTTGAGGGCGGTGTTGTAGGGGAAGGAGATGGTGACCTGGTTGGTCTCTCCCGTGATGTCCGGGGTCACCGTGGCGTAACGGTAGTCTATGATCCAGTCGTCCCCGATGGTGTCTTCATTTTCCGCCGTCCGCTCGTACTGGTCGGAGATCAGGACGGGCTTGCCGTTGGCGGGCTTCCGGTAGAGCTTGATGTGCCGCTTCAGCAGCTCGGCGAAGAGCTTCTGCTTGTCGGCGTTGCCGCCGGAGGCGTCCCGGTAGGCGTCCTCAAAGGTGCCGGACTCCAGCTCGGGGGGCCGGACCTTGGGGTCCCGGATGCCGATGATGGACTCGGAGAAGACCAGGTGCACCGTGCTGTTGGGGAAGGGGGTGGGACGCTCGGGGGTCCCGCCCTCGGGCAGGGGAGAGAACTCGTACCAGACCGTGGGGGGTTCCCCGTCCTCGGTGTTGATCTCCTTGGGGGGGGTCAGGGCCTCGGTATAGACGCAGTAGTTCCCCGCGTTGTCCTTGGCCACATAGTAGAGGTCATAGGACGTCTGGGGCTCCAGGCCGGAGACCACGAACTCATAGTCGTTCCCGGCCTTGGCGGCCCGGATGGGCCCGCCCCGGCGGATAACGGCGGAGCCGGAGCCGTTCTCAATTTGGATCTTGGCCGTGAGGTTGGGATTCTTGGGGTCAATGCCGTCGGCATAGAAGCTGGCCCCGTGCTTGACCACGGCCCAGTAGAGCATGCCGGGCTCATCCAGGGCGAAGGTCATGGTCACCGTCCGGGGACCCCGGTCCTTCACGTCCAGCTTCTGGATGGTGGGGGGCGTCAGGTCCTTGGTGGTGATCTGCACCCGGCGGACGGTGGAGCTCTTCCCGTTGTCCGCGTCGTTGAGCCAGAGATAGAGACTGTAGGTCGTCTGCTCCTGGAGGTGAGAGGAGTTGATCCTGGAGACCAGGAAGGGCGTGTTCTTCCGCAGGGTCACGATGCCGAAGCCCAGGTTCCCGGGGATAGCCGCCGAGCGGAAGTCCGCCGCCGTGGGAGCCGTGGCCCCGTTGGGCAGGAGGGCGTAGTACATCTGGCAGTCCTTGGTGGCCATGACCATGATCTGGGCGATCTGCTCATTGTCGGCGTCCGTGGTGAGAATGGGGGCCTGAGGATAGCCCGTGGAGAAGTTAGGCGCCGAGTCGTCCGGCGTGGTGAAGGCCGCCACCTTGACGGGGCTCCTCCGGCCCCGGGCGTCCACCAGCAGGGCGGAGATGTAATAGGAGCCCTCCCGGGTGAGGCCGCCCAGGCGGGTGACCACGTCCGTGTTGGAGGCCGTGACGTTGGCGGTTCCGCTCCGGATGATCTTCGAGGAGTAGGCGGTGGGGTTCATCAGCTCCTCCTCGCCCAGGGAGCCGTCCATCAGGGCGGTGAGGCCCCAGTGGATGGTGCCCGCCTTATTGGTGCGGAACACGGCCTCGGCAGAAGTGGGGGCCACGTTCCGGGCCAGGGGGTAGCCCGCCAGAATCCGGGGGTCCTCCGAGGACTCGGCGGCGGTGATGTTGTTCATGTTGGAATTATTCACATTTCCCGTGATGCCGGGCCGGATGTCCAGGGTGTCCGGCAGCATGGAGACGTTGGAGCCCGGGGCGTTGATGTTCAGGTGGCTGATGCTGCCCAGGCCGGTGACCTGGGTGCCCCGGTCCAGGTTCAGAATCTTGATGGAGGCCCGGTCGTCGATGGTCAGGGTGGAGTCCAGGGCGGCCTCGTCCACGGTGATTTGCTTGGCCACGCCCTGGGCCATCTGGAGGCCGGAGTTGGGGGTCAGGTTGATGACGTCCTTGATGTTGCCCGCCAGCTGGAGCTGGACGCCGCCCTCAAACTCGGGGTCGCCGTCCAGGCGGATGTTCTGGAGGCCCAGACCGTCCTCGGTGAGGTCCTCCAGGTAGGCGGAGGTGCGGACGGTGGTGGTGCCGATGTCCGTGAGGCCGTCGGCCTGGACAGAGAGGAACTGGCCCGCCAGGCTGTCGATCTCCAGGACGGGGGCGGTGACATTGCGCAGGATGATGCTGTGCTCGCCCCGTTCCGCCTCGCCGCTGCCGCAGACGATGATCTTGCCCAGGACGTTGACGTTTTCCAGTTCCACGTTGCCTAGGCCCACGCCGCCGGTGAGGTAGAGGTTCCCCGTGACGGTGGTATCCTTGAGTTTGACCCCGGCGGTGTTGATGGTCAGGTTTCCGTAGACGCCGCCGGCGGACTGCTCCCCGGGCTCCTGGATCAGCGTGCCCAGGGCCCGGACCAGGAAGCAGGCCATCTGCCCCCGGGTGATGGGCACGCCGGGCTTAAAGGTGCCGTCGGCGTAGCCCTGGATGATGCCCAGCTCCGCGCACTCCTGGACCAGGCCCCGGCTCCAGCCGCCGATGTCCTGCATGTCGGTGAAGGTGGAGTTGGCGGCGCCGGTGATGCCCTGGAGGCGCAGGCTGCGCCCCAGGAGGACGGCGGCCTGTTCCCGGGTCACCAGGTTCATGGGGGAGGCGGTGGTGGGGCTGGTGCCCTGGAAGTAGCCGATATTGTGGGCGATGCTGATATCCTCGGCAAACCAGTCGTTGGGCTGCACGTCCCGGAAGGTGTGGGGCCCCACCTCGGTGTAGCCGAAGGCCCGGTTCACCAGGGTGACGAACTCCGCCCGGGTGATGGCCCGGTCGGCGTTGAGGTTGCCGCTGGAGTCCCCCCGCATGACGCCCCACTCCTGGACCTGCTCCAGGTAGGGGGTCATCCAGTCCGCCGCCTGGGCGGCGGGGGCGGTGAGGGCGGCGCAAAGGGTCAGGGCGGCGAGAACCAGGGCCGCCAGCTTGGCGAACCCTGGTACAAATCCGCGCCGTGATTGGGTGGTTTGGCTCATCTTGAGGTACCTCCTTGCTTTCTCAGTCCTGGTGGTCGCGGGCCTGGAGCTGGAGGCTGAACACGGCCTCCCGCACCACGACTTCCTCATCCTCGCACATGTTGACAAACTTGGTGGCGTACATATACCGGCCGTTTTGGAGCTCCTGCTTCCGCAGGACCTCGCAGCAGAGAATGACGGGCTCCTCCGTGGGGGTCACCACGATTTCCATCTGCTCGTGGAGCTCCAGGGGGCAGTCCGCGTAGAAGGCGACGCCGCCGCAGCTGAGGTCAATGGACTGGACGGTCTGCCGTCCCCGCCAGCAGGAGCTGGGAAGGGGATAGAGGAAGGTGTCGAACTTCACAGGAACCCGCAGGTTCCGCCGGACCTCCGGGTCCAGGGTGGCGATCTTCTCCAGGAGGACCGTGTCCCCCCGCTGGCGGAGGATGCGGCACTGGATGGGGGGCTCGTTGCTGCTGGCGCTGAACAGGGTGACGACCTCGTGGCGCATGACGTCGTCCACCTTGTTGTCCTGAATCAAGAGGCGCATGGGGGTGGTCTCCGGGGGGCTGCTCAGCTCCCCGTTGGCCAGGGCGTTGTTCTGGGTGTCCAGAATCAGATAGGTATGGTTGGCGGTCATCTCGGTTCCTCCCTCTCACTTGGCGGCGTCTGGCTGCGCTTCTCCTGCCGGTTCTGCAAATTGGCGGTGGGGTCGAAGTGGAGGAAGTACACGTAAATCTCCACAATGGCCTGGTAGAGGCTCTCCGGAATCTCCTGGCCCAGCTGGAGCTGGGTGAGGATGGTGGACAGAGAGTTGTCCTCGTAAATGGGGACGCCGCAGTCCGCGGCGGTCTCCACGATCTTTTCCGCCATATATCCCATGCCGGAGGCCACGATGACCGGCGCGGCGTCGCCTGGGCCGTATTGCAGGGCCACGGCCTTCTTGGCCCGGGTTTCAGATCTTGACATTGACACTGTTCTTCCCTTCAAAGATTTTGGGGAACACCTCGGTCAGGGTGACCGGGCGCTCCATCCGCCGGACGGCCACCCGGGTGGGGCGGAGCTCGTTCCGGGCCAGGATCTGGGAGACGGCGTCCCCGATTTGCTGGGAGAAGGGGGCCGCCGTGTCCGGGCAGGCGATCTGCACGTCCACGTCGCTGCCCTGGGCGGTGAGCACGACGTCAAACAGGCCCAGGGACTGGACGTCCATCTTGAATAAGAAGCGCATGGTCTTCTGACCGGCGCCCCGGCCCTGCTCCTCCTCGGCATCCGGGTCCACCCAGAGCTCGGAGAAGAGCATCCGCCCGTCCCACTCCAGGGGAATGAGGTAGTGGTTGACGGGCATGTAGACGCTCTCGTTCAGCAGCATGGCGGCGATGAGATTCTGGAAGGCCTGCTGGACCTCGGCGCTGCCCTCGCCCCGGAAGGCCCGGGCGGCGGCGGAGGCCAGCTGGTTGGAGAAATCCAGGACCCGGGAGTCGGCCCCCGTGTTCCGGCTCCGGAGGAGGAGCAGGAGGGACTCGTCGTCGATGCCCCCCAGCTGGCCCTTCAGGGTGCCGTAGCCGCTGAGCTGGTGGAAGCCCTCCAGCAGCTTCTCCTCGGACCCGTTCTCATACCGGGCCACGTTCAGGGCCAGCATGGTCAAAAGGGCCCGGGGGGTGCCCATATCGTGAGTCCGTTCCACGTAGGAGGACATGTAGGGGAAAATCTCCCGCTGGAGGAGCTGGAGGTTCCCCTGCCGGTTCCCGGCGGCGATGCCGTTTTGCAGCTGGGCCGTCAGGTCCCGGAGCTTCTCCGCCCAGCTGGCGGGCATGGCGTCCGCCATGGATTGAAGGTCCCGGAGGAGGTTGCCCTCGATGTGGCTGGTGGAGTCGAAGTCCACGTAGGCCTTGAGGAATTGCAGGATATCGGTCCGGACCCCGTCGGAGGAGGCCCGGTCGTAGGCGTTGCGCAGCAGGGCGAAGAGGGCCCCGCCGAAGCGGGTTCCCGTCTTGAACTGGCCGTTGAGGAAGGCCATCAGCTGGCTCTCGTCCATGCGCATCATTTCCAGCAGGCGGCCCATCTCCTCGGCGATGCCGGCCCCCAGGCCGGAGGAGACGACGATGCCCTCCTTCCCGGAGAAGATACGGGCCAGGGTCTCCGCCAGGTTGGGGGTGTCCTTCAAGCGCTGGAGGAAGGTCTGGAAATTGGAGTCGTAGCGGATCCGGCCGTCGCCCTGGAGGTTGCTGTCCTGGTGCTCCGTGCGCCCGTCGGCGCGGACAACCTTCTTGGGATCGGGGACATTTTGAATCTGCGTATTCTCCGGGGATACCGGGATGTTCCGGTTCAGCGTCGTCTTGTCATAACCGGGAACGGGGTTGGTCGCGCCGAGCAGATCGGGCATTCTTGACACCTCACAGAAAAAACTTGCTGCCGCCACTTATTTTTTTAGCGCAACAGGTCGATAGTAATGAAAAAGGCTGATAAGGCTGATAAGGTGGTGTTTTCGTGAGCAACAATGATATTCTGGATATGTACATCTATGAAACCAACACGCTTCTTGAGCAGCTGGAGAGCATTGTTCTGGACGCGGAAAAGGAAAATACATTCTCTCAGGACAATGTGAACGAGATCTTCCGCATCATGCACACAATCAAGGGCTCCTCCGCCATGATGGAGTTCGACACGCTGGCCAAGGTGTCCCACCGCATTGAGGACATGTTCTTCCTCATCCGGGAGGGCACCATGTCCGTGGTCAAGGAGGAGGACCGCCCCGCCCTGTTTGACGTGATGCTCCACTCCGTGGACTATTTCCGGGAGGAAATGGAGAAGGTGGAGGCAGAACAGCCCCTTAATGATGATGTCGACAGTTTCTTAGAAAATATTAATAGTTTGATTGCCAAAATTAAGGGGGAAGATATTCCAGCCGAGTCCGCGCCCAAGGCCGCGGCCCCCGCGCCCGCCCCGGCGGCGGAGGCCCCGGCGGCCCCCGCGCCCGCCCAGACCACGGAGGGCGACGCCGACTTCCCCTATGAGCTCCGGGTCTTCTTTGACGAGGGGTGCGGCATGGAGAACCTCCGGGCCTTCATGCTGGTGACCTCCATCCAGGGCTTCTGCGCCGAGGCGGACTTCACGTATCAGCCCCCCGGGGTGGAGAGCGATTCCTCCCTGTCCGAGGTGGTCATTGAACACGGCTTCCTCCTCCAGTTCCGCAAGGAGGAGGACCGGGCCCGGGCCGTGCCCGTGGTGATGACCGCCGGCTCCGTCCACTCCTATGAGGAGCGGAACTATGTTCCCGCGCCCCCGGCCCCGGCGGAGCCCGCCCCGGCCCAGGAGTCCGCGGCCCCCGCGGCGCAGAAGCCCGCCGCCCCGGCGGTCCAGGCCGCGGCCCAGCACCAGAACCAGGGCCAGAAGGAGAGCCTCATCAGCGTGAACCTGAGCAAGCTGGACCAGCTCTCCGCCATCGTGGGCGAGATCGTCATCACCGAGG
>CAMXNV010000018.1 GCA_947245315.1 uncultured Oscillibacter sp.
TTTCTGGTGCGCGAGGCGGGACTTGAACCCGCACGTCCGTAAAGGACACTAGAACCTGAATCTAGCGAGTCTGCCAATTCCACCACTCGCGCGTGGCGTCACGGTCTTCCGGGGGGAACCTGTGGTGCGGCTGACGGGACTTGAACCCACACGTCGAATCGACACCAGCACCTCAAGCTGGCCTGTCTACCAGTTCCAGCACAGCCGCGTAAAAAGGCCCCTCTGAAAAGACTGCTTGCTTATTATAGCCAGAACTCCCTCGCTTGTCAACACCCATTTTTGCTTTTTCCCGAAATTTTTCCTCCGGAAGCCCAGGGGGCTCCGCAGCGGCGGAGCCCCCTGGGCTTTAGAAGCTGTACCAATAGGCGTCGGCACGCATCTTGACGGAAAATTTTCCGTCTGGACGGCGTCAGAAAAGCTTGAAATCCGCCAGCCTCGGCCCAAAGGAACGGGCCTCGGCAGACCCAATGGTTATGATATTGGGCCAGGATTCCTGCGCTTTCCTTCCTAGCCAGACAAAAAATTTTCTCGCCAAGCTACGCACCGCCCCCTATTGGTACAGCTTCTTGGACTTTATAGCTGCCCCAGGACTTCGCCGATGGGATCCGTGATAACCAGGCCCGCGGACAGGTCCCGGGCCACGGCGGACTTGTTAATCAGCGCCAGCCGGTTCCCCTGGTAGTAGTTGATGAGCCCGGCGGCGGGGTAGACATTCAGGGAGGTGCCCCCGTTGATGAGGAGGTCGGCCGCGGCGATGGCACGGATGGCGTCGGACTGGACGGGGTGGTGCAGGCGCTCCTCGTTGAGCACCACGTCCGGTTTGACGATGCCGCCGCACGCGCAGCGGGGGACCCCCGTGGTGTTCAGGATAAAGTCCAGGCCGTGGAACTTCCCGCACTTCTCGCAGTAATTCCGGTGGACGCTGCCGTGGAGCTCGCAGACGTGCTTGCTCCCGGCGGCCTGGTGGAGCCCGTCGATGTTCTGAGTGACCACGGCGGTCAGCTTCCCCGCCGCCTCCCACTCCGCCAGCTTTCGGTGGGCCGCATTGGGCTGGGCCTCCGGGGCCAGCATCTTCGCCCGGTAGAAGCGGAAGAATTCTTCGGGGTTGCTTTTGTAGAAGCTATGGCTTAAAATAACCTCGGGCGGGTACTTCCACTCCTGATGGTACAGGCCGCCGGTACTTCGGAAGTCCGGGATGCCGGACTCCGTGCTCACCCCCGCGCCGCCGAAGAAGACGATCCGGCTGGAGGCGTCCACCCACGCTTTTAAGGTTTCGACTGCTTCCGTCATAAAAATTCCCTCCCTGCGTTTATAATGTGGTAAGGAGAACGGCATGAACATTCAAATTTTCGGTTCCTCCAAGTGCTTCGACACGAAAAAGGCCCAGCGCTGGTTCAAGGAGCGTCGGGTGAAGTTCCAGTACGTCGATCTCCCCTCAAAGGGATTATCCCCCCGGGAGTACCAATCCGTCAAGCAAAAAGTTGGCTTCCAGGCCCTGGTGAACCAAACATGCCGGGCCTATGAGGACCTTTACATGGCCTACATCACGCCCGCCGCCCAGGAGGAAAAGCTCCTGGAGAACCCGGTGCTCTTCCAGACGCCTATTGTCCGCAACGGGAAAGAGGCCACGGTGGGGTACTGTCCGGAGGTTTGGGAGACTTGGGAGTAATGCTGTCAGTTAGGAGTTAGGAGGGAGGAGTTAGGAGTTTTTCCTTTCGGGAGCAGGGGCCGTGGATGAAAAATCACTCCTACCTCCTAACTCCTCACTCCTAACTGAACGAAGTGGTGAAGGGTTGGTGATTTTTTTGACCCGAAGGTTGTCCCGGGGTGTTTATCTTCTGATACAGCGCTACTTCCACCACAGTGTGGGAGTCCAGAGCGCCGCTTTGGCGTTCTACCTGCTGTTTATGATCTTCCCCTTCCTGATTTTTATCAGCGCCCTCCTGGGCCTCCTGGATCTGAACGTCACCGCTATTCTGCTGAGCCTGGGGGAGTTTCTTCCACGGGATGTGATCGACATCATCCGGGCCTACCTCGTCCACGTGGGCCAGACCTCCAGCCCCAAGCTGCTGGTCTTCGGGCTCTTCTTCTCCATTTGGTTTCCCATGCGGGCCACCAACGCCCTCATGGTCTCCGTCCGGACGGCCTACCACCTGGGGCCCCCCAAGCGGGCGGTGGTCCACCGGATGAAGACCCTGCTCTACACGGTGGTGCTCATCTCCGCGATCACTTTGACGCTGGTCCTGATGACCGTGGGCGACCGGCTGCTGGGCTACGCCGTGGGGAACTTCCGCCTCCCCCTCTTCCTGGCGGAGCTCTGGGCCCGAATGCGCTTCCCCGCGGCGGCGGTGGTGGGCTACTTCGCCCTGTTCTTCCTCTACGCCCTGGCCCAGGACAGCCGCCAGCCCTGGCGGAATATCTGGCCCGGCACCCTGGCCGCCCTGGCGGCCTGGATGGCCCTGAGCTGGCTGTACTCCATGTACGTGGATAACTTTGCCAACTACTCCCTGCTCTACGGGTCCATCGGTACCGTGGTGGTGCTGATGATCTGGCTATATATGTCCGCCAATGTGCTGATTCTGGGGGCGGAGCTCAACGGAACCTTGGTGGCGATGCGGAAGGAGCAGGAAGCCTAAGGGCGGACCCGAAGGTCCGCCCTTTTTCCTGTTCTCCCGACGGGGCCCGTGCAAGAGGGACCCCCAAAATAAAATGCGGCGCGGGGCGCCCCCGGAGCCTGGAAAGGTCTTGCATTGCGGGTCGAACCCTGCTATAATGAAACCGGAAAACAGAAATGCGGCAGTCTACGGGTGCGCCAACACCCGCAGACCTGCACAGGTGCTGTACCACCTACACAACGACCGTTAGGCCGCACCGCATGAAATATTATACGACACTCCGGCCATCCACGCAAGGGCGGGTTTTGTCGTTATATTCATGTTGCTTGTGAACGCATAAGGGCTTCTTGCTTCTTGCGCTGTGTAGGGTTTGCCCTGCATGGCGTTTTTGTTTTTCACCCGGCGGCTTGGGGGCCCGGCCCCCTCGCTTGCCGCGGTGAAACACAATATGGATGGGACGGGCGGGGCCTGTCCCGGGAAAGGGGCGTTGTCCGGGCAGCTTGATGCGCTTGAAATTCGATTATAACCATTGGAAAGGAGCGGTTCGATGACTACTGGAATCATAATCATCCTCTTTCTAGCCTTTCTCGTCTGGATGTCCACGGCCATTGTCAAGGCCTGGAACAAGGGGGCTTCCCAGCGCCTGTCCGGGGCGGCAGCCCAGGCGGCCCGCCACGGCGGGCAGTACGTCTTGGAGTGGACCGGCCCCAGGGCCCACGGGGCGGCGGACCCGGAGTTCGGCCCCCTGCTGGTGGAGATTCCCAAGAAGTCCGGCGGACCCGGGGCCCTGTTTTACGAGCGGGGCCTGGTCCTGGGGGACAAGCGGGTGGCCTATGAAAACCTGAAGGACGCGGCCTTCATCCCCGGGCCGGGGGGCGGCTTTACCCCCGCCCAGAAGATGCGGAACGCCTCGGTGCTGTGGCTGTACCGGAAAAAGGGGGCCACCATCGGCATCCGGGACATGAGCTACCGTTTTGACAAGCAGACCATGGAGGCCATTCAGACCGGCCTGGGCTTCCGGCCCCAGGCCTGAGGCGTGTCCCATGCGGGGGCGCTGCCCCGTAAGGGCGGACCGGCGTGTCCGCCCTCTTTTTCTGGAACCTGCGGATAATGTTCCCGCTTCCCGGGCATACTACCTCCATTTCTGGAGGTGGCGCATGGAAACATTATCAGACAATTACATGGACAACGTCCGCCTGTTTGACGAGGCCCTGGGCGTGGGGCGCAGCGTGGACATGGTGAGCCGGGACTACCGCATCGGGGGCCGCCGGGCCCGCCTTTGGGTGGTGGACGGCTACGGCAAGGACGAGACCCTGGAGCGCATGGGCGCCTTCTGGCTCTCCCAGCCCTCGAACGCCCTGGAGGGCTTGACGGAGATGCAGGACTTCGCGGACCGCTTCATCACCTTTTCCGAGGTGGACATCGCCTTTGACACCAGCGAGCTCATCACCTCCGTCCTCATGGGCAAGACCCTCCTCCTGGTGGAGGGCCTCCGGGGCGGGGCCCAGATCGACGCCAAGAACTACCCCAGCCGGGGCGTGGAGGAGCCCCCGGACGGTAAGGTCCTCCGGGGGTCTCACGACGGCTTCGTGGAGGCGGTGGTGCCCAACATGGCCCTGCTCCGGCGGCGCATCCGGGACAGCCGCCTCACCATGGAGGGGGTCAAGTTGGGGCGGCGCTCCCACACGGACGCGGTCCTCTGCTACCTGGACGACAAGGCGGACCCCCAGCTCCTGGAGGACCTCCGGGCCAAGCTGTCCGCCATTGACGTGAACTCCCTCACCATGGCCCAGGAGAGCGTGGCGGAGGCCATCCGGCCCAAGCAGTGGTACAACCCCTTCCCCAAGGTCCGCTACACGGAGCGGCCCGACAGCGCCGCGGCCAGCATCATGGAGGGCAGCGTGGTGCTGATGGTGGACAACTCCCCCTCGGTGATGATCCTGCCCACCACGTTCTTCGACTTCACCCAGGAGGCCAACGAGTTCTATTTCCCGCCCCTGGTGGGGACCTATCTGCGGCTTCTGCGGATCATCGTCTTTTTGATCTCCCTGCTGATTACGCCCACCTGGTATCTGATGGTCAAGGAGTCCGGGCGGCTGCCCCAGTGGCTGGAGTTCCTGTCCTCGCCGGAGCCGGCGTCCCTGGGGCTCCTGTGGCAGCTGCTGGTGGTGGAGTTTTTGATCGACGTGCTGAAGCTGGCGTCTCTGAACACGCCGGACTCCCTGTCCAACTCCTTCTCCATGCTGGGGGCGCTGATCCTGGGCGACTTCGCCGTCCAGGCGGGCTGGCTGGGGCCGGAGGTGCTGGTCTATATGGCCTTCGTGTCGGTGGCCAGCTTCGCCCAGCCCAGCTATGAGATGGGGTACGCCTTCAAGCTGCTGCGGGTGGCCCTGCTGCTGCTGACGGCGGCCTTTGACGTGTGGGGCTACGGCCTGGGCATCCTGGGGATTCTGATCCTTCTGGCAACGGCCAAGCCCCTGGTGGGCAAGGGGTACCTGTATCCCCTGATCCCCTTCAACGGGAAAGCCCTCCGGCGGCTGTTCCTGCGGGAGCCCATTCATCTGGACAACACCTGACCCGCCGGGCGGGGGAAGAGCGGGCGGGGCTTTCCCGGCGGGCGCACAAATAGGTTAAGGGCGGGGCCGCAAGGCCCCGCCCTTTTACTGTGCTTAGGAATACGCCGCGCGCGCCTCAAAGCCCTCACAGCATCGTGTACAAAATCTTCGCCATCTGCCCCCGGGTGATATGCGCCTGGGGCTTGAAGCTCCCGTCGGCGTAGCCGCTGAGGATGCCCTGGGAAACCATGGTGCGGATGTAGAAGGAGGCGTAGCCCGGAATCTGGGCCGTGTCGCTGAAGCTCAGCTCCGCCAGGGCGTAGCCCTTCTCCTGGCTCCGCCCGATCATAGCCGCCGCCTGGGCCCGCGTCAGGTTCCCGGCGGGGTTGAAGTACAGTTTTCCGTCCTTCCCGGCGGTGCCGTTCACGATCCCCTCGGCGTACAGCGCCCGGATCGCGGGCAGGGCCCGCTCGGGGAGCTTCTCCAGGTCCGCGAAGGGCAAGGATACCTCGGCGTACTTGGCCGGGTCCAGTTTCAGGGCGTTGTAGAGCATGACGGAGAAGTCCAGCCGGGTCAGCAGGTCGTCGGGCCGGAAGGTGCCGTCGTCATAGCCCCCGGAGATGCCCTGGTTGTACAGGAAGTCGCAGTAGTCCGCGCCCCAGTACTCCGCCGTGTCGGTGAATCGGTGCTCCACGCCCTGGGCCGAAAGCTCCACAGAGCAGCGTCCGATATTTCCGGAGCGGTCCCGGGCGGTGACGGTGACCCGGCTCAGCTCCTGGGTCTCCCCGGGACCGGCCAGGGCGACGGTGAAGCGCCCCGTGGCGGGATCGTACCCTCCGGACTGGTCAGTCCCCTCATAGGTAATGCGCACGTCCTCCGCCGGGAGGAGGCCGTCCACGGCGTCGCTGATGGTTCCGGTAACGGCCCACTCCTCCAGGTTCAGCTCCGCCGAGACCACCGGCGGGGTATTGTCCACGATGCCGTCGAAGGTGGCCACCACCTGGTCCAGGTAGATGGTCCCGGCGCCCTCGCCGCTGACCTCCAGGCCCCGGAGGGTCATGCCCGCAGGCAGATTGTTCACGGACACCTGTTTCCAGCCGGACACGTCCAGGGTGGTCAGGGGCAGGGTCTGGACCTCCTCCTCGCCGATGCTGTAGAGGAGCTGGAGCGTATTGCCGGAGCCGTTGCTGTCCACCCAGAGGTTCAGGCCCGTGTAGGGCTCTTTCAAAACGGCGGGCTGAACCGTGGCGTGCCACTGGGCGGAGCCCTCGGTGAGGTCATAGGTCAGCTTGCCGGAGGCCTTGCCGAAGCGGACATAGTTCCCGTCCCGGTTCAGGCTGAAGCCGGCCCGCTCGCCGGAGCCCCGGAAGATGGTGGTCTCGCCCTCGAAGTCCTCCAGGGTCTCCAGGTGCTGGGTGGAGACCGTGACGTCGATGGTGGCGCTCTGGGTCCCGGCGGAGACGGTGATCTTCCCCGTGCCCAGGGTCGTGGCCGTGAAGAGTCCCATCTCGTCGATGGTACCGATGTCCCCCTCCAGGGCCCAGGTGAAGGCCGCCGGGTCCGCTTTCAGGGGCAGGTGGTGATAGGCGGCGGAGCCGGTGAGCTGGACCGCCGTGCCCGGCGCGGCGGTGAGGCTGGGGATGATGGCCCCGGAGGCGTCCCGGACGGCCACCGCGTCCGGCGCGGTGACGGCGTGGACCACGGTGCTGCCCTGGCCGCCGCCGCCCTCCGCCAGGATGGTGATGTCGCCCCCCTCCAAGGGCGTGGTGAGCACGTTCCCCGAGAGGGTCCCGGCGTTGGCCGAGAGGTCATAGGACTCATTCATGGGAATATAGTTGGTGTCGATGGCCGCGGCGGAGATCAAGACGCTGCTCCCCGCCAGGACATAGGCGTGGTCGGCGCTGACGTGGAAGTGGCTCAGCCGCCCGGAGGGCTGGTTGGTGGCCACCAGGAAGAGCTGGTTGGACACCGCCCGCTCCCCGCCGTCGGAGGGGCGGTTCACCCGCTTGGCCTCCAGGTCCGTGGGCCGGGTGACCGTCAGGGTGGTGGACCCGCCGCCGTCCAGGCAGAGGGCCGTGACACAGCCCAGCTCGATGAGCCGCTGGGCCACCTGGGTCATGGTGGCCCCGATGGAGTGGCCGGGCTTCCGGCCGTCGATGGTGTAGAAGATCAGGCTCCCGTCGTAGCGCTGGCCCACGGCGGTCCGGGGGGCCGCGCCGTTTTGCAGGCCCCCGGCCACCATGCCGTTCTCCACCAGGGAGTAGAGGCTGCCCACGGCGTACTCCACGTCGTTCCAGCCGGGGTCCGCGGCGGTGAGGGAGAGGGTGAGCACGGTCCCCGCGGGGATGGCCCGGAGGGCGTCCAGGGTAGCGGGGTCCGCCTTGCCGTTGGCGGTGAGGACCACCTGACCCGGCTCCAGGACGGTGGCGGAGGCGGCCTCCTCCACCCGGTTCACCAGGAGGGTGGCCGTCTCACCGATGGAGAGCCGCCCCTCCTGGAGGGTACAGACCACGTCCACGCCGGGCTGGGTGCTGCCGGTGGAATGGGCGGCGTTGAAGTCGTAGGTGTAGAGGTAGACCCCCGCCTCGGTCCGGGCCTTGTTGACGGCGGCCAGGGGCAGGGACTTCTCCAGGATTTGGCCCGTGCCGTCAAAGCGGGGGTTCCCGGCCTCGTCATAGAGGGGATTGCCCGCCTCGTCCAGCAGGGGATGGCCCGTGCCGTCCTGGGCGGTGTAGTTCACCAGGGCGGAGACGCCGGGCTTGCCCAGGATGGCGGTGCCGTCGGCCCGGAAGCCGATGGCGTAGTACCCGGCGTCGCTGCTGCGGAGCTGGCCCTGGGTGACCACCAGGCCGATGGGCAGGCCGTTGTTCACGTTGTAGAAGTCGCCGTTGATCCCGGCCACCACCCGGTTCCCCTGTTCCTCCAGGGCCTTGGCGGTGTTGGAGACGGTGCTCCGGTCCGTGAGGACGCCGCCGTAGGTGACGATGGGGGTCACGGCCCCGTTGGGGACGTATGTAATCAAGTTCTCCGTCCGGTAATCAGAGCTGACGGTGCTCCAGAAGACGTTGGTGGAGAGCTGGGTCTCCTGATTGAGGAGCATGTCCGAGGCGGTGAGGTCGTCCCCCATGGCCTGGGAGGCGCAGACGGGGACGCTCAGGGAGAGCAGCAGGGACAGGCTCAGAAGCAGGGGAAGGGCGCGGGACAAAAATTGTTTCATAGGGGTCTCCTCTCGCAGAAAACGGATTGACAGAACAGTATTCACCATAGCACAAAGCGGCGGCAAAGTAAATGCAAAATCGTAAACAATATTTTCCTGTGATCCCGCCGGACGTTTGTTGGGGGGAGGGTTCCTCTGGACAAATGGGCGGGGACCGGCTATAGTAGAAGGCAGAATGAAAAAAAGGAGGGACCTGATATGACGGTCACAGTGGACGCCGCCCGCTGTATTGCCTGCGGCATGTGCGCCTACGCCGCCCCGGAGGTCTTCCGGGTGGTCGGCAAGGCTTCCACGGTTATTGCCCAGCCCCAGGGGCGGGGGGGCAAGGTGCGGGACGCCGCAAACGGGTGTCCCGTCAATGCGATTCGGATTGATGGGTAGGGGGCCCCGGCGGGGAATCGGCCTGGCTTATTTTCTCTCAATCTGCTTTTCTATCGATAGGCCACCTTGTAGGGAAGGAGCTCTGTCCCCTTCCGTCCTCCGGGAGTGCCCAGCTTTCGGTAGACGGGGCGGGACAGAGCCCGCCCCCTACACGGCGTTCTATCGGTAGACCACCCCGTAGGGGACGCCGCCCTCGGCGGCCCGTTTCCCCGAAACGCTGTTACCTCGGTAGGCGCAACTCCAAGGCTCCCTCTCTGAGGGAGCTGTCGCCGCCGGAGGCGGTGACTGAGGGAGTTCCCCCGTTTTCCCCGTAAAACCCAGCCCCCTGAAAACTCCCTCCGTCACGGCTACGCCGTGCCACCTCCCTCAAAGAGGGAGGCTTTTTGTGTGACGCGTGGGGCCCGCACCCCTGTGCGGGCCATTTCCCCGGGCTTCCTCCTCCCATCAACAGAACATCTTTCCCCCCAAAAAAGAGACGGCCCGAAACCGGGCCGTCTCTCCTCTTTCAAACATCAATCTCACTTCACAGCCTTAACCACCAAACTGGTCAGGGCGAAGAGGCCAATCGCGTTGGGGATCACCATCAGGTTGTTGAACATATCGGACAGCTCCCACACCAGGTCGTTGGAGGCCAGGGTGCCCAGGAAGATGAACACCAGGGCGATAACCATGTACGCCACCGTGGACTTCTTGCCGAACAGGTAGTTCATATTGATCTTGCCGAAGAGGTTCCACCCCAGAATGGTGGAGAAGGCGAAGAAGAACAGGCAGATGGCCACAAACTTGGCCCCCAGGCTTTCGCCGAAGACGCTGCCAAAGGCCGTCTGGGCCAGGTTGGCCTTGCCGATGACCTCGGTGACGGAGCCGGTGTAGCCCCCGGCCAGGGGGCCGCCCTCGGTGTAGAGGGTGGAGATGATCACCAGGGCGTTCAGGGTCAGGACCACGAAGGTGTCGATGAACACGCCGATCATGGCCACCACGCCCTGGTCATGGGGGCAGGCCACGTTGGCCAGCGCGTGGGCGTGAGGCGTGGAGCCCATACCGGCCTCGTTGGAGAACAGGCCCCGCTTGGCGCCCTGGCTCAGGGCGATTTTCAGCGCCGCGCCGAAGCCGCCGCCCAGGATGGCCTGGGGCTGGAAGGCATACTTGAAGATCATGGCCACGGTGGTGGGGAGATACTTGGCCCGGAGGACCAGCACCACCAGGCCGCCCAGGACGAAGATGGCCGCCATGATGGGGACGATCTTCTCCGTGACGGAGGCCAGACGCTGGACGCCGCCCAGGAAGATCACCGCGCAGATGGCCACCAGCACCACGCCCACGATCCAGGAGGGCACGCCGAAAGCGGTCTGGAAGGTGGAGCCGATGGAGTTGGACTGGACCATGCAGCCGAAGAAGCCCAGGGCCAGGATGATGGCAATGGAGAAGAAGCCCGCCAGGAACTTGCCGAAGCCGCCCTTAAAGGCCGTGGTGATGTAGTACACAGGGCCGCCCTGGACGTTGCCGTCCTTGTCCTTGACCCGGGTCTCCTGGGCCAGCACGGCCTCGGAGTAGATGGTGGCCATGCCGAAGAAGGCGATGATCCACATCCAGAAGATGGCCCCCGGGCCGCCGGTGAGGATGGCGCCGGAGGCGCCCACGATGTTGCCCGTGCCCACCTGGGCGGCGATGGCCGTGGCCAGGGCTTGGAACGAGCTCATGCCGCTGGCGTGCTTGTCGCCGGCCAGGGTCAGGTTGCCGAAGACCTTCCCCATGCCCTCGCCGAAGCAGCGAATCTGGACGAAGCGGGTCTTGATGGAGAACCACAGGCCCACGGCGATCAGCAGACCCACCAGGATGTAGTCGGACAGGTAGGCGTTGATGAGCTTCACGATGGGCAGGAGCGTGTCTTGTACTTGCTGTAACATGAAAAATTCCCTCCTAAATGTAAAAAGGAACGGCCCCGGCCGCTCCGAAAAAGAGAACAGGAAGACGCACGGGCACACCCCCGCCGTCTTCTATAGTCAACACAGTTGAAAAGAATCCAAAGGATTCTTTTCAGCGAGGCGCTGTAAAACAGCGCCTCAAGCCGCCTAAGCGGCTTGCTGTGCTTGACTTCATAGGTAACACATGGGCGCTTTGCGCCCCGGCAAACCTTTGGCTTGCCGGTTGAAAAGAAGTTTTACTTCTTTTCAACTGTGTTAACTATACTCTGTCCTTTTACCTGAGAGATTCAGCGGCATGGCCGCCTTGCACCTTCGGTCCCCGTCTCCGGGCTTCTCCAGAGCCACATCCATTCCCGGTCCTCACCCAAACCTTGGGCGCCTGAGAGTTTTACTCCTTCGGCAGACTTCCGTCGTTTCTCCAGGAATTTCCTTTGCCGTTATCCAATTGTGGTACTACCTTACCACGCCCCGCCCCGGTTGTCAACCGTGTATTTACACAAATTGTCCGCAAACCGGAGACGAATATTCGCCAATGGTGAACGACAGGCGAACGCCCCGGCGGGGTGCGCCCGAGAAAAAGGAACCCCCGGAGGGGTCCCCTTCAAGGCAAGTTTTCTCACAGCTCCCGGACGGAGACCACGCCGGCGGTGGCGCAGATGTCCTTTTGAATCTGGTCCACATTCAGGCCCTTGTGGAGCCGGAGGGTGAAGATGGCGCAGGCGTTGTGCCGCTCGCTGGCGCTGGAGTGGATGATGCCCATGTTGAGGATTTTCAGCCCGTGCTCCCGGAACTCCTGGAGGAGCACGTCCATGGTCCGGTTGTCGCTGTACTCCACGTAGAGGTTGACCTCCGGGGCGTTTTGCAGCATCCGGTACTCCACCCGGGAGAAGAAGAGCTCGGCCACCAGAATCAGAGCCGTGGCGAAGAGGCCCCCCTCGTAGAAGCCGCCCCCCAGGGTCAGGCCGATGATGGCCGCCGCCCAGAGGCCCGCGGCGGTGGTGAGGCCCTTCACCCGCTGGCGGCGGGTGACGATGATGGTGCCCGCGCCGATGAAGCCAATGCCCGCCACCACCTGGGCGCCCAGGCGGGCCATGTCCGTGTACTGGCCCAGGACCAGGTAGAGGTATTGGCTGGTGAGCGTGGTCATGGCCGCGCCCAGGCAGATTAAGATATGGGTGCGGAAGCCCGCCGGGCGGCGCTTGTACTCCCGCTCGATGCCGATGATGCCGCCGCAGATCACCGCCAGGGTCATCCGCAGGGCCACGGACCAGATGGTCACGTCCCGCAGGCCATCAAAAAGAGCTAACATCCCGTTATTCCTCCTACTTCCGCAAGCGCGCCGCCGGGGCGGGCTTGGGTGAATATCCGGCCCCCAGCACAAGCCCGGGGCGCGGTTCGTCTCTTTGCAATCAGATGTCCTGGACGACGTACACGTCCTCCAGCTCCGAGACGGCGGCCAGAATCTTGGCGTGGGCCCCCGGGCGGTTCATCCGCAGGGAGAAGATGGCGTTGGGGTGCTGGGAGGGGGTCTGCTTCCCGTGGTCCACCTCCACCTCGTAGATGGTCACATCCTTGGACTTGATCCGGTTGATGATCTCCGCCACATTGTCCAGGGATTGGAATTCCACATAGATGTTCATATTCTTGGCGTTTTCCACCACATAGAGCTCCACCGTGGGCAAAATGTGCACCACCAGGAAGATCAGCAGGAAAGCCAGGGCCACGCACTCGTAGAACCCCGCGCCCACGGCCAGGCCCATGCAGGCCGAGGCCCAGAGGCCCGCCGCCGTGGTCAGGCCCTTCACCTTCTGCTGGCCCGTCACCAAAATGGTGCCCGCGCCCAGGAAGCCGATGCCGTTGATGACCTGGGCCCCGAAGCGGCTGACGTCCGTCCGGATGCCGATCTCCGCGGCCTTGTCGGCCCAGACGTGATTCAGCATGTGGAACTCGTATTGGCTCAGCAGCATGGTCAGCGCCGCGCCCATGCACACCAGCATGTAGGTGCGGAAGCCCGCCGGACGGTGCTTCCGGGCCCGCTCCAGGCCGATCATGCCGCCGCAGAACATGGCCAGGGTCAGACGCAGCAGCACAGAGACCGTGTTGATCTCCCGCAGATAGTTCAATTGTTGTATCACAGGCTCTCTCTCCCTTCCCGTTCCCCGCAGAGCGAAAGAAAAGGGAAGAACCGGCTCCGCCGCTTCTTCCTTCTTGTTCAAAAACGTGGGAAAACATCCCGTCCCCCCCATTCCTGCGGGGAACGCTCTATATTATAAACAGGCTCCGGGAGCTTTGTCAACGTTTTCCCTACAGAAATGTGGCTTTTCAGCTGGTTTAACAAAATAAATCCCGGAATTTTGGCAGTTTGCTGAGATAAAAAAGCGGGCGGCAAAGCCGCCCGCACGCAAACGTTATCTTCCCACCATGATGTCCAGAATCTCCTGGTCCGTCCGGCGCATGCCCTCCCGGGCGAGGCGGCCCACGCTCTCGATGGTGGCCTCCACGCCGTCCTTGAGGATGCCCTCGCCGCCGACGAACTGGCGCTGGCCGTTGGCGTACATCTGGTAGCCCAGGAGGCCCGCGTCCACGGCGGCGGCAATCTTGGCCGCGCAGGAGGGCTTGGCCCCGTCGCAGACCATGCCGGAGCAGATGGCCAGGGCGTTGACGATGGTGTGAGAGATGACGTCGTAGCGCCCTCCCTGGAGGTAGGCAATGCCGCAGGCCGCGCCGCAGCCGGCGCTGGTGGCCCCGCAGAAGGCGGAGAGGCGGCCGATGCCCGTCTTCTGGTGGATGGTGATGAGGTTGGCCACGGCCAGGGCCCGGAGGAGCTCCTCCTCCGAGGCGCCCATGGCCCGGGCGTACTCGATGACGGGCAGGGAGGCGGTCATGCCCTGGTTGCCGCTGCCGGAGACGATGATGACCGGCAGCTCGCAGCCGCTCATCCGGGCGTCGGACCCGGCGGCGGCGGCGGCCTTGGCCCGGACGGCCACGCTGTCCCCGTGGACGGCCCGGAGGGTCTTGCCCACCTCGGCGCCCCAGCCGCCCTTGAGGCCCTCCTGGGCGATGGCGGTGTTGTAGGCCACCTGGCGGTTCAGCAGCTCCGCCACGTCGGCGGGCTCCAGGCAGTCGGCAAACTGGATGATCTCCTCCACACTGAGGACGGTCCGGTCCGTCTGGGAGGAGCCGCTGTCCCCCTTGGCCTCGGCCTGGAAGAGAATCTGGTCGTCTTTCTGAATCAGGACCACGTTGGTGTGGAAGTCCACGATCTCACAGCAGGCGCTGTGCCCCTGGGCCTCCACGGTGATCTTGATGTAGAACACCCGGTCCCCCCCGGCGGGGACCACCTCCATGGCGCAGTTGTCCAGGCACTGCTTGATGGCGGCCCGGCCCTCGTCGGTGACCTGGGAGAGCACTTCCAGCTCCAGGTCCTCCCGCCCGGCGGCGATGCCCGCGGCGGTGGCCCCCTCCAGGCCCTTCATGCCCCCGGTGTTGGGGACGGTGACGGCTTTTACATTTTTAATGATATTTCCGCTGACTTCGATCCGACATCGTTCCGGCGTCAATCCCAGGGCTTCCCGGGCCTTGGCGGCGGCCAGAGCCACGGCGATGGGCTCCGTGCAGCCCATGGCGGGGATGAGTTCTTCTTCCAGAATCTTGATGTATTCGGCATAGTGCGGGGTTTTGTTCATAGAGGTCCCTCCATTCATAGATTTTTTCTATTATATACAATTCCCCGACAAAATACAAGGATGGAATTGAACGGAGGGCACAAAAACCAAGCTGTCAAAAGGGTTGAAAAAAGGCGGCTGTTCCGGGGAAAACAGCCGCCTTTTCAGGCACGGATATGTAAGATTTTACCGAATGACGGCGAAGTACAGCCACAGCCCAAAGGGGATGATGATCTGGAGGGCCAGGATCACCGGCACGCCGAGCTTGAAGGCCCTGTGGAGGGTCTTGTGGTGAAAAACCCGCATAGCCAGCAGGGCCCCCAGGCTGCCCCCCAGCGCCGCCAGGAGGAGCAGGTTCTTCTCGGGAACCCGGCGGACGGTCTCCTTTTTCTCCTTCCGCTTGGCCTGGAGCTTGTCCGCGCCGAAGACGAAGAAAGTGATGAGGTTGATGAGCACCAGCCAGACGGCCAGCAGGCCCCAGGGGGAGCCGACGACGGCCCAAAGAAAATCGTTGTGGGCCTCGGGCGTGTACAGGAATTTTTCACGGGAAACGGCGGAGAGAAGGGCGGTTTCCATAGGGTCACCTCGTTTCAAATATATGCATCCCCGTAGGGGCGGGCGCCCTCGCCCGCCCGTTTTCCCCGTACCATCCTGTCATTTGGGAAAATCCGCCGCCGGGAAACGGTGGACACGCCGGGGAAAACGGGCCGCCGAAGGCGGCGGCCCCTACGGCAAATGGACCGGCTTTTCAGCCGGTCCATTTTACCACGCTTTTCAGTTCTTGGCAAGGCCGGCCAGCTCCGCCGCCGTCTTGGCGGCCAGCTTGGCATTGTTGAACACCAGCTGGATGTTGCTGGCCAGGGAGTCCCCGCCGGTGAGGTCCTTGATCTTGGCCAGGAGGAAGGGGGTGGTCTCCTTGCCGTGGATCCCCTTGGCCTTGGCCTCGGCCACCGCGCCGTCAATGGCCCGGTTGATGACCTCCGCGTCCATGGAGAACTCCTCCGGGATGGGGTTGGTCACCAGCATGCCGCCGCCCAGGCCCATGTCCTGCTTCACGTAGAAGATTTTAGCCAGGTCCGCCGGGGTGTCGATGCGGTAGTCCACCTTGAAGCCGCTCTTCCGGGTGTAGAAGGCGGGGAGCTCCTCGGTGCCGTAGCCGATGACGGGCACGCCGTGGGTCTCCAGGTACTCCAGGGTCAGCCCCAGGTCCAGGATGGACTTGGCGCCCGCGCAGACCACCATGACAGGGGTGTGGGCCAGCTCCTCCAGGTCGGCGGAGATGTCCATGGTGGTCTCGGCGCCCCGGTGGACGCCGCCGATGCCGCCGGTGGCGAAGACCTGGATGCCCGCCATGTGGGCGATCATCATGGTGGTGGTCACGGTGGTGGCTCCGTCCTTGCCTCCGGCCACCAGGACGGGCAGGTCCCGGCGGCTGGCCTTGGCGATGCCCACGCCGGTCTTGCCGAGGTAATCAATCTCCTCGGGGGACAGGCCCGCCTTGAGGCGGCCCCCCAGCACGGCGATGGTGGCGGGGACGGCCCCGTTCTCCCGGATGATGGCCTCCACCTTCAAGGCGGTCTCCACATTCTGGGGGTAGGGCATGCCGTGGGAGATGATGGTGGACTCCAGGGCCACCACGGGCTTCCCGGCGGCCAGGGCCTCTTTGACCTCGGGGGCGACGTCCAGGTACTTGTTCATGTTCATTGCAAAAACCTCCAGTTTTAGTTAGGAATTAGGAGTGAGGAGTTAGGAGTTTGGGAGACGGAGCCTCGGATCAGGATCACTCCTAACTCCTCACTCCTAACTCCTCACTCAGGAAATTCTCTCTCGCAAAGCATCCTCGCTCATCGCGGGGTTGATGGTCTCCCGGCCCTCCATAGCGATGGCCGAGGCGGCCAGGCCCGCCCGGGCGGTGTCCTCCAGGTCCGTGCCCTGGAGATAGGCCCAGGCGATGGCGGCCATGAAGGCGTCCCCGCAACCCGTGGCGTTCACCATTTCCCCGGGGAGGCAGGGGAGCTGCACCCGGCCGTTGTGGTCCGCGGCGAAGACGCCCTCGGCCCCCAGGGAGATGAACACCCGCCGGAGGCCGGTTTCCAGCAGGGCGTCCGCCGCCCGGCGGAGGCTCTCCCCGTCGGTGATGGGCACGCCGGAGAGGAGCTCCGCCTCCAGGCGGTTGGGTTTCAGGGTGTGGAGCTTCCCCAGGACGGGTTTCAGTTTGGCGGCCTTGGCTGTGGACACCGGGTCGGCGAAGAGGGGGGCGGGGCAGTTCTCCGCCAGCCACACGATGCTCTCCTCGGGGATGTTGGCGTCCAGCACCACCACCTGGCTCCCGTCCAGGAGCTTGTGCCGCTGGGCCAAGGCCTGGGGGGTCAGGTGCCGGTAAATCTCCATGTCGCTGACCGCCAGGGCCATGTCCCCGTGCTCGTCGTTGATGAAGAGGTAGGTGGAGGTCCGCCCGCCGGGGATGACGGGGGACTGGGAGATGTCGATGCCCAGCTCGCCGCAGCTGGCGGCCAGCTTCTGGGCGTTGAGGTCGTCCCCGAAGGCGGTCAGCAGCCGGACGTCCAGGCCCAGCAGGGCCATGTTGTGGGCGATGTTCCGCCCCACGCCCCCCAGGGAGGACTGGACGGCCCCGGGGTTGGAGTCCCGGGCCACCAGGGCGGCCTGGGGCTGGCCCCCGATGTCCACGTTGACGCCCCCCACCACCGTGACATAGGGGGCCGTCTGGACGATGTAGCCCTTGCCGGTGATATAGCCCTTCTTCATCAGGTTGGAGATGTGGACGGCGACGGAGGAGCGGGTGATTCCCGCCTTCTCCGCCAGCTCTTTTTGGGAGATCAGGGGGTTTTCCTCAATCCAGTTCAGGAGCTGCCGTTCCCGCTTGGTCATGGGGTCACCTCCGTGTAAGCAAAAATTTATATTCTTAATCTAATGCTTATTATAGCCGGTATTTTGCGCTTGTCAAGGGGAATTTGCAAAGGAGCACAGAAAATTTTTGCTTCGAGGATTCGATCTTTTTATGTCCCGTCAAAACAACGATGCAGGCAGTCATCCAAGACGGATAACTGCCTGGCAAATCAGAAGTTACTTCTTCTCTTCTTTATAACCTAAAACCATGAAAACAATTCCCAGTACAAGGATGATCCCGGTCAGCACAAAGATGATCGGATAAGGCTGCTCCCCCGTGTACCTCCAAAAATCAGAATAAAATCCATCTCCGCTTACCTGCGCTTTCTGTAATGCGCCAAAAATAGGGAGAAACAACAACTCTATGACATAAAGACACAATCCCAAAATGATGGTTTTAAAACCAACGATCACTTTCCTATCCATTTCCATATCTCCTTTATAAAGAATGATTTACCTAATCATATCATAGGAAATTCTGCGATTCAATCCCCCGATTCGTGAAATCGCCAATGTAAAAATACACCAACGCAAACGGAAAAAGGGGAAATTTTGGGGGAGTGTCCTATTCGCAGATTTATTGTAGGGGGCGGGCTCCGTCCCGCCCCGTCTCCCGGAAGCCGGGCATTCCCGTAGGAGCGGAAGGGGACAGCCCCCGCAAGGGGGACGCCGCCGCTCTAAGCGGCAAAGCCACTAAGAGCGGCGCAGAGCCCCTTTCCTACAAGGTGTTCTATCGGTAAAACACCTTGTAGGGGCGGACCTATGTGTCCGCCCTTCTATAGGAAGTACCTGGGTTCCGGAGGATGGCCCGGTCTGGGGACCGGGCCCCACATTTCTTCTATTGGTAGAACACCCTGTGGGGCCTGGTCCCTAGACCAGGCCATTTCCCCGAGAGCCCGGCACTCCCGAAAAACGAGAGGGGCTAGTTCCACTTACAATAAAAGCTTCGGATCGGACACTCCCCCTCAAAGGGAGTGTCCAAAATAAAGATTTTATGGTATAATAAGGGTTATGAGAAAG
>CAMXNV010000019.1 GCA_947245315.1 uncultured Oscillibacter sp.
CGGTCCAGGCCCGGTCGGTGACGGCGTAGAGCAGCATGTGCCACTGATCGCACCTCATAGTTCGCTCCCTCCTCCAGCGCCGCCGGGGTCAGGCGACACATGGCGTCGATGACGTAGCCCCTGTAAGAGGCGTTGCCATCCAGCTCCGTCATTCGCCTGTGGGCGATCTCTCCGCACAGGCCCATGGCGCAGACGGCGGCCGCAGCGGCCTCCAGGAGCCGGTCCGGGTTGGCGGCGGCGAAGGCCGCCGTCAGGGCGGAGAGCTGGCAGCCCGTGCCGGTGACGGAGGACAGCATGGGATGGCCGTTGCGGATGCAGAAGGCCCGCTCCCCGTCCGCCACAAGGTCGATGGCCCCGGTGAGGGCGACAACCGCCCCCGTCCGCCGGGCGAAGTCCTTGACGAAGGCCGCCGTCTCCTCCAGGTTCTCCTCCGTCACCCGGTCCGCCATATCGGCGTCCACGCCCTTCGTGGTTCCGCTGCCCAGGGCCAGGGTCTTGATCTCCGAGGCGTTGCCCCGGACGACGTCGGGCCTCAGCTCCCGCAGCAGCCGGAGGGCCGTATCCGTCCGCAGCCCAGAGGCCCCCGCCCCCACCGGGTCCAGCACCACGGGGTGGCCCAGCTCCTTGGCCCGGGCCCCGGCGGCGAACATCGCGGGGATGGTGCGCTGGTTCAATGTGCCGATGTTGAGGACCAGTCCGCCGCAGAGGGCGGTGATCTCCCGGGCGTCCTCCGGGTCGTCCGCCATGATGGGGGAGCCGCCGCAGGCCAGCAGCATATTGGCGCAGTCGTTGACGGTGACATAATTGGTGATGCAGTGGACCAGGGGGGACTTCTGCCGGACTTGTTCAAAAATCTGTTCAAACATGGTATTTCCTCCTTTTGTCGGAGAGAAAACGTCTCTGTATGACGGCGCTTTCCCTGTGGGGGCAGTCTGCCCGGTTGAAACTTCTCGGTCGAGGCTTCCTGGCCTCCTCTCACGCCGGAACACGGCTTCCCATCGCTGTCATACAGAGTCCGGGGCGCTCCCCCCGGGCCTGCCGCGGTCTGGCCGCGGTTGCGTGTCTCACCTCCCCTCCTCGTAAGCGCAGCAAAAAACAGGGGACATCCCAATGGGACGCCCCCTGAAAAAGTGCAAACCTACTTCCTCCGGCGGCATTATCCGCATCAGGTGTAAGGGTCGAAGGTCTTCCTTCCTCTCAGCCTGTCACACAAGCTCCCCTGCTATTTGGTTGTGGGAAGATTATACACCTCTTTTTGCGATTGCGCAAGTGGATTTTTCGGATGGGAGTGTCCAACTGCGCATTTTATAATCGGGATATGCCATGCAAGGCCGACGCCCTGTGCGGCCCTTGGCGGCCTTGCCGCCTTACGGATGCGGCGTACTCCCTTGCGGGGGCCCGGCGGCCCGGTGCTCTGAAACTGCCGGGGTTCCGGGGACCCGGGCGGCCCAGGGGGGCCGCCCCCTATAATAAATCTGCGAGTAGGACACCCCCTTTCAAATTGGCCGGAGAACGGAAAAACCCCCGCGCATAGTTTTTCGGGAAGCTGGAAAGCTAAGCCCAAGATACTGAGTAAAGGGGCTGTTTGCGTATGTTCAAACACGAGAAACTCTTATTTCATCCGGTGCAGGTGGAGCGGGCGAACCCGCAGTACGCGGCGCTGCTCCAGGAGCAGCTGGGCGGCGGCAACGGCGAGATGAAGTCGGCCATGCAGTATATGTCCCAGAGCTTTCGCGTCAAGGACCCCAGGATCAAGGACCTGTTTATGGACATCGCGGCGGAGGAGCTGAGCCACATGGAGATGGTGGCCCAGACCATCAACCTCCTCAACGGACACGATGTGGACGCGGAAAAGGTCAAGGCCGGGGAGATTCAGACCCACGTCCTTCTGGGCCTGAACCCGGGGCTCATCAACGCCTCCGGCTACTCCTGGACGGCGGACTACGTCACCGTCACCGGCGACCTGTGCGCGGACCTCCTCAGCAACATCGCCTCGGAGCAGCGGGCGAAGGTGGTCTACGAGTACCTGTACCGTCAGATCGAGGACAAGAAGGTTCGGGAGACCATCGACTTCCTGCTGAACCGGGAGGAGGCCCACAACCAGATGTTCCGGGACGCCTTCAACGAGGTGCAGGACAGCGGCTCCAACCGGGACTTCGGCACCACCAAGGCGGCCAAGGCCTACTTCTCCCTGTCCAACCCGGGGCCCAACACCTTTGCCGGGAACCAGGTGAACGCGCCCAAGTTCGCGAAATAAGAAACCGGGCTGAAAAAAGCGTGCATAGCTTTGCTATGCACGCTTCAGGCTGTCGAAAAAGTCTTTTCGCCAGCCTGAGCAAGTTTTCAGAACCCGTGGGAAGTTCTGAAAACTTCTGATTGAAAACGAAAGGAACCCTTCCTGGGTTCCTCTCGTAGCTCTCTTCCTTCCCGTTGAATTCGTTTTTCGTGTTTTTCGACAAGCTGAAGCGTGCATAGCTTTGCTATGCACGCTTCCTCTCTTTCCCGAAAAGAATACCGTTCACAGAAGGCCCGCCGCAATCAGCTCCTTCGCCTCCAGCAGCGTGGAACAGACCCTATGCACCGGCAGCTCCTCCGGCGGCGGGGCCAGGTCGGGGACCATCACCGTCACGCAGCCCGCCGCCAGGCCGGCCCGGACGCCGTTGACGCTGTCCTCAAAGACGTAGCACTCCCCTGCCGGACAGCCGATCCTCTCGGCTGCCAGGAGAAAAATATCCGGCTCCGGCTTCCCCCGGGCCACCTCCTGGCCGCTGACCACGGCGTCGAACAGGGGCTCCAGGCCCGTCCGGCGGAGGTTGGCCAGGATGCGCTCCCTGCCGCTGCTGCTGGCCACCGCCGCCGGGATACCCCGGGCCCGGAAGAACTCCAGAATTGCGCGGGCCCCCGGCTTCACCTCCGGCCCCTGGGTGTCCAGAATGTGGTCCACCCGGGCCATACAGGCCGCCTGAAAGGCGTGAGGGTCCACCGCCGGGTAGTACCGGCGGATCGTCTCCCGCTGCTCCTCGCCGCCGGTACCGCTGACGGCGTTGGGAAACGCCGGGTCCGGCGCCTGGCCGAACTGCCTGGCCATCTCCATCCAGCTCTCCTGGTAAACCCGCTCCGTGTCCAGCAGCAGGCCGTCCATGTCAAAAATCGCGCCTGTTTTCATCTCCGGGACCTCCCTGTCTTCGCGCTTTTTCCGTCTCATCATACTCCGGTTCTCCTTAAAGCGCAAGCCTCTTTTTGCGGGCCGCCGGTTTGGGCCCTTCCGGAGATGGGGGCGCGTCACACATGCAGGACACGCGTTAAAAACACCCACACCAGCCCGTAGTAGGACACCACGGCGATCAGATCGTTGACGGTGGTAATCAGCGGCCCGGAGGCCACGGCGGGGTCCACCCGCAGCCGCTGGAAGGCCATGGGGATCACGGTCCCCGCCAGGCTGGACAGCAGGATGGAGCACAGCAGCGCCAGCCCCGTACAGAGGGCCACGGAGCAGGCCAGCAGCGGGGCCTGGCCCTTGAGGAGCGCCAGATAGGCCCCCACCAGCGTGGTGGACAGGACGCCCAGGATCAGGCCGTTGGCTAGGCCCACCCGGGCCTCCTTCCGGACCAGGAACCACTTCTGCTCCCGGCCGACCGCTTCGTCCATCAACACCCGGATGGTCACGGCCAGGGACTGGGTTCCCACGTTGCCGGACATGTCCAGAATCAGGGACTGGAAGCTGACCACGATGGCCAGCCGGGCCACCACGGGCTCGAAGAGCCCCACTACGCCGGACACGGCCAGCCCCAATCCCAGCAGGACCACCAGCCAGGGCAGGCGCTTGCCGATGCTCCTGCCCAGGGGCTCCCGCAGGTCCTCCTCGGCGGAGAGGCCCGCCAGCCTGGCGTAGTCCTCCCCCAGGGCGTCGTCCACCAGCTTGGCGAGCTCCTGGGAGGTCAGCACGCCCCGGAGGCGGTTCTCCCCGTCCAGCACGGGGATGGAGTCCTCGGAGTAGTCCTTGATGCGCTCCAGGCAGGCGTCCACCTCTTCCCCGGCGTAGACGTAGGGGTAGGAGGTCCTGGTGATGGCCTCCAGGGGGGTGTGCTCCCGGGCGACGATCAGCTTCTTCAGCTCGATGGCCCCCATCAGGACCCCGTCCTCCTCTACGACGTAGAGGGTGGAGATGTTGTCGTGCTCCTCCGCCTGTTGGATCAGGCACTTCATGGCCCCGCGGACGCCGCTGCCCGCGGGAATGGAGATGAAATTGGTGGACATTTTGCTGCCGATCTCATCCTCGCCGAAGGAGCTGAGGAGCAGGACCTCCTCCCGCACCTCCCTGTCCAGCAGCTCCACCAGCGTGTTCCGCCGGGTCTTCTCCATCCGCTGGAGGACCTCCGCCGCCGTGGCGGCCTCCAGCTGGGAGAGGACGTCCACCTGCTTGCGGACGGAGAGCTCCTCCATGTACTCGTCCAGCCTCCCGGAATATTCCAGAACCCCGGCCAGGGCCCCGGCATCCAGGATGCCGTAGAGCCGGTTCCGCTCCTCCCGGCTCAGCAGCTCCATGGCCGCCGCGATGTCGTTCTCGTGGTAGGCCAGGAGCCGCTCCCGCATCGGCTTCGGCGTCAGGGTCCCCCGGAGGAGGGCCGCGATCTCCGTCCGGTAGTCCGGGCGCCGGACGGCCGCCGTCAATACCATCTTCTCATGCATCATCCGTACCTCCTTTC
Source organism: uncultured Oscillibacter sp. (assembly GCA_947245315.1). Lineage (GTDB taxonomy): Bacteria > Bacillota > Clostridia > Oscillospirales > Oscillospiraceae > Oscillibacter. The sequence continues at coordinate 4,707 of CAMXNV010000019.1, forward strand.
CTCATCTGCGGTCGGGCAAAGGCGGGCAAAAAGGGCATAAAAAGACCACTGCCCTGAAACGCCCACGCACCGCAACCGCCTTTCGCGATGTGCAGCTTGGGAAACGGACAATGGTGTTCAAACAACAGGTTAAGGGCGCTCAGGGACACTCCGGCGGGCAGCCGGAGCACTCCTGACCATCTGAGAACACCATTCCGCCGGTTCGTCTACTGCTGCCGCCGTCCATGTCTTCACCTCGTTTCATATCGAACTTATGGATTTGGTCTTCTGTTACAATGATAGCATATCCGGGGTAAAAAAGCAATCAAAATTCCTCCGGGATCATGGGTTTTCTCCGGCGTCTCAGGTAAAATGCCCGCTCTATAGCTTTCTTTTTACGATACCGGGCAGAGGAAAAGGGACGGGCCCGGGCCCGTCCCTTTTGATTTCGAGGCGCTTACTTTCTGAAGGGCGGAGAATCCGGCGGCCAAGCCGAGGGCTTAGCACTCGTCGTCCTCCTCCAGGTCCTCCTCGTCGTGCTCCTGGTAGACAGGGCCGTCCTCCCCGCCCAGCAGCTCGGTGGCCCGCATGCGGCGCTTGTCCTTGGCCGCCTCCACGTGCTTGTGGATCAGCTCCTTCACCATACGGGGATCCTTCACGTTTTTCAAATCCAGGTGGGGGATGCTCTTGTCCGAGGATACGACGCACACCGTCCCCACCCCGAAGAGGCGCTGGCTCAGGCGCATGGTCAGCCGCAGGTCCCGGACCCGGTAGAGCAGCACCTCGTCCGACCGCACGCTGAGAAAGCCGGTCTCGCAGAAGAGCCGGTCCTCGCTGAGCCGGTAGCGGGTAAACGACAGCGGCAGGCCGAGAAAGCGCTTGCGGTCCTTCCATAGATACTTGATGGGTTCCATAGCTCATCCTCCTCGCGTGTTGCCGTCAGTATAGCATGTTTTCCGCCGGCGCGCAAGGAGGCGGCTTCTTTTTCTTTGCCTTGATCGGTTTCCAGGCTCTTCTCCCCACTTTCCTTTGACAAACCCCCGAAAATGTGGGATACTGAACGCATCCCCCGCTGCCGGTTCTCACCGGCCCGGGAATCCCGCCCCTCCGGCCCGTCCCCCGTGACGCTCCCCTCCCGGACCGGCGGCATTCTAGGGGCATCCGCCCCTTTCATCGGACAGGAGACTTTTATGGACGTATTGCGCAAGAAAAAAGGCTTTATCTGCGACATGGACGGCGTCATCTATCACGGCAACGCCCTCCTGCCGGGGGTGCGTGAGTTTGTGCTCTGGCTCTCCAAGGAGAAGAAAAACTACCTCTTCCTCACAAACTCCAGCCAGCACACCCCCAAGGAGCTCCAGCAGAAGCTGGCCCGGATGGGCCTGGACGTGGACGAGTCCCACTTCTACACCAGCGCCCTGGCCACGGCCTGCTTCCTGGACAGCCAGGCCCCGGGGTGCAGCGCCTACGTGGTGGGCGAGCACGGCCTGCTGAACGCCCTGTATGACCGGGGCATCACCTACAACGACGTAAACCCCGACTATGTGGTGGTGGGAGAGGCCTCCACCTACAACCTGGAGCAGATCACAAAGGCCATCCGCCTGGTGGACGCCGGGGCCAAGCTCATCGGCACCAACTACGACCTGACGGCCCCCTCGGAGACGGGCATCGTCCCCGCCTGCCGGGCCCTCATCGCCCCCATCGAGCTGGCCACGGGGAAGCGGGCCTACTTCGTGGGCAAGCCCAACCCCCTGATGATGCGGACCGGCCTACGGATGCTGGGGGTCCACTCCGAGAACGCCGTGATGATCGGGGACCGGATGGACACGGACGTCATCGCCGGCATCGAGACGGGCCTGGACACGGTGCTGGTCCTCTCCGGCGTCTCCACCCGGGAGACCTGCGACCAATACCCCTACCGGCCCCGCTTCATTCTGAACGGCGTGGGCGAGATTCCCGGAGCCTGAGCCACCATAGAAAAATCCCCCGTAAGCCATGGCTTACGGGGGATTTCTTGCGCAGCTTGCGGGAGCCCGTCATTCCTCCGGGTGCTTCCGGTGGTACTGAAACACCCAGAAAATCGCCCCCAGGATCAGGGCCCCGCCCAGGAGGGAGCTGGCGCTGAGGGACTCCCCGAAGACGAAGTAGCTCATCACCGCCGTGAAGACCACGCCGGAATACTGGTAGATGCTGACCTCCGAGGCGGGGGCGTGCTGGTAGGCGTAGGTCAGCAGGAACTGCCCTCCGGCGGCGAAGACGCCGATCAGCAGCAGCATCACAAAGGTCTTGGGCGAGGGAACCACAAACTGGGGCAGCATCAGCAGCAGGGCGCAGGCCGTGCTGAAGGCCGAGAAGTGGAGCACGATTGCCGAGGGGTGAACCCGGGTTTTGCAGTAGGCCAGCATCGTATAGGCCATGCCCGCCACCACCGCCGCGCTCAGAGCCGCCAGCAGGGGGAAGGGATTGGAGTCAAAGGAGGGCTGCATGGCCACGTAGGCCCCCGTGAGGCAGAGGAGGGTGGACGCCACCTTCACCGGCGTGATCTTCTCCTTCAGGAAGAGCGCGGCGAAGAGGGTCACGAACACGGGCGAGGCCCGGTTCAGCATGGCGACGTCCGCCTGGCGGGCGTGCCCGGTGGCGTAGAAGAAGAGCACCACTCCCAAAAAACCGAAGAAGGACCGCCCCCAAAGGGCCCAGCCTCCCCGCTTCACCTCCTGGAAGACGGGCAGCTTCTCCCGCCGGACCATCTCCGCGGCGATGACCAGGCTCACCAGGTTCCTAAAAAAGGTCTGCTCAAAGGTCCCCACCTCCGAGGAGGTCAGCTTCACAAACACCTGCATCACGGAAAAGGACAGAGCCGACAGCAGCATCAGGCTCACGGCCTTTGTCTTTTGATTCCCCAAGGTTCACACATCCTTCCATTCCATCCGCCTCCGGACCTCCGGCGGCAAGAGGGAACGGATGGCCCGGCCATCCGTTCCCTGCCCAAACACATGTATAGGGTTCCCGCAAGGATCGCCCTATCCTAAGCTCCGGATCAATAGTCTCCGTTATAGCTGGTGCCGTGGGGCGTGGTCCAGCTGTAGTCCCCCAGCAACTCCGCCTTGGTCGGCTCGCCTCCGGCCACCCGGAGCATCAGCTCAAAGAGCTCCCGGCCGCTCTCCGCCAGGCTCAGCTCCCCGTAGAGCATGGGCTCGGCGGAGTAGTCGATCATGTCCTCCAGGGCCCGGGCGGTCTGGCCGTTTCCGGTGATCTTGATGGTGGTCATGCAGGCGTTTCCGATGGGGTTCCCCCGGCCCGTGGTGAAGAGGCAGATGTGGCAGCCGCTCATGGCCAGGGTGGTGGAGGCGTAGGCGTCGTTGGCCCCCTGGGCCTGGTTGATGCCCCAGGCCCCCGGGCCCGGCACCGGGTCCCCGCAGTCCAGGATGCCCAGCATGCGGTTGTGGCCCTGGGTGCGGAAGCTGCCCAGGTTCTTCTCCGTCATGGTGGTCAGGCCGCCGGCCTTGTTGCCCGGGGTGGGGTTCACCTGCGAGAGCCCCTTCCCGCCCCGGCGGGTGCAGTCCTCGTTGAAGAAGTCGCCGATGTCCATCAGCCGCATGCCGATCTCATAGGAGGCGGCGTCGGTGGGATAGCCTCCCCGGCCGCAGATCTGGACGGCCCGCCCGCCGGCGGACAGGTGCATGTCGATGACCTCTCCCACCACGGGGTTGGCCGACAGGCCGCTGGTCCAGTCGGAGCCGCCGTTGTAGCCGCCGATGATCAGCCCGCTGAGGGGGCAAGGCTCCCGCTTCTGGGCCGCCGCCTGGCGTTTCAGCTCCTCCACGGCGGCGATGCCGTCCTGGATGGCCTTTGTGGCCCCGCCCTCAGCCTGCATGCTGATGTTCACCACAGGGCGTCCCGTCTTCCGGATCTCCGAGGCCACGTCCTCCGGGTCCGTCTGCTGGCAGCCCAGGGACAGCAGCACCACGCCGAAGGTGTTGGGGTGGGTGCCGGTGGTGATGAAGCCCCGGCGGGTCCGGGCGAAGCGGTCCGGGAATTCGCCGCAGGCCGCGTCCACGAAGGTGGCCGGCACGTTGCAGGCGGTGGCGATCCGCTGGGCGGCGTTGTTGGAGCACTGGACCAGGGAGATCACCACCACCTGGTTCCGGATGCCGAAGGACCCGTCGGCCCGCTTGAAGCCGGGGATGGTCTCCGGGAGGTTCAGCTCCTCCGGCTTGTAGCGATAGCTCACCGTGTAGTCCAGGGCCTCCGGGGCCATGGAGCGGTAGTAGGCCCGCTTCTCCTGGTTGATCTCCTCAAAGTCGTCGTACACATTGTGCTCGTGGACCCAGTCCCCCTTCCGGATGTCCTGGGTGGCCACGCCGATATGTACGCCGTACTTGATAATTTCCGCTCCCTTGGCGATGTCCGTCCGGGCGATTTTGTGGCCCTCCTTGATGAACTCGTTGGCGCTCAGGGCCTCTCCGGCCACCAGGGTACACTCCCCGGCCTGGATGGGCTCCACGGCCACCGCGACGTTGTCGTTGTCCTCAATCAGCATGGACTTCTTTAAATTTTCCATTTTCAATACACTCCCTCAGAGCTTTCAAATTTTACTTCCGCCGGGCGCTTCTCCCGGCGGGTCCCCGAAGGAGCTCCGTCCTCCGGGCCGCCGTCACAGCCCGTTGATCTCACGGACAAAGTGGCATTTAACAAAGTGGTCCTTGGAGATCTCCTCCAGCTGGGGCTCCCGCTCGAAGCACTCGGGCTTGGCGTAGATGCACCGGGGCGCGAAGCGGCAGGACTTCGTGACGTTGATGGGAGAGGTGATCTCCCCTTTCAGGATGATCTGCTGGTCCGGCGCGTTGTACTTGGGCTGGGGGATGGCGGAGATCAGGGCCTTGGTGTAGGGGTGGTACTGGTGGGCGAAGATCTCCGAGGCCCCGGCCTTCTCCACCATCTGCCCCAGGTACATCACGGTGATGTCGTCGGAGATGTGCTTCACCACCGAGAGGTTGTGGGTGATGAACAGATAGGTGAGGTTCCGCTCCCGCTGGAGCTCCATCATCAGGTTGAGAATCTGGGCCTGGATGGACACGTCCAGGGCGGAGACGGGCTCGTCGCAGACGATGAGCCTGGGATTCAGGATCAGCGCCCGGGCGATGCCCACCCGCTGGCGGCGGCCGCCGTCCAGCTCGTGGGGATAGAGGCTGTAGGTCCGCTCCGCCAGGCCCACCACGTCCATGATCTCCCGGACCTTCTTCTGCCGCTCCTCCTTGGAGGGATAGAGCTTGTAGATTTTCAGGGGCTCCGCGATGATCTCCCCGATGGACATCCGGGGGTTCAGGGAGGCGTAGGGGTCCTGGAAGATGATCTGCATGTCCTTGCGCAGCTCCTTGAGCTGGGCGGGGGTCACGTCGGAGATGTCCTTCCCCTGGAAGACGATCCGGCCCCCGGTCCGCTGGTGGAGGTGGAGGATCACCCGGCCCAGGGTGGACTTGCCGCAGCCCGACTCGCCCACGATGCCCAGGGTCTTGCCCTCCTCCACCGAGAAGCTGACGCCGTCCACGGCGTGGAGGGTGCCCTTCTTGGTGGCAAAGTACTTGGTCAGCTCTTCCACTCGTAAAATCTCAGCCATGCTCAAACCTCCCCGCTGCGGAAGCGGCCGCAGCGAACCATATGGGTCTCGGAAATCTGCACCGGCTCCACCCGGCCGTGCTTGCAGCCCTCCTGGGCGTAGGGGCACCGGGGATGGAACTTGCAGCCCTCCGGCAGGTTGGAGGGATCCGGCACCATGCCCTGGATGACCTTCAGCTCCGCCGCCTCGTTCTCAATGTCCGGCAGGGAGTCGAAGAGGCCGATGGTGTAGGGGTGCCGCTTGTCGGTGTAGATGTCCTCCAGCGTGCCGTACTCGATGATTTCCCCGGCGTAGACCACCGCCACCTTGTCGCAGATCTTCGCCACCACGCCCAGGTCGTGGGTGATGAGGATCAGGGACGTGCCGTACTCCCGTTTCAGGTTCCGCATCAGCTCCAGCACCTGGGCCTGGATGGTCACGTCCAGGGCGGTGGTGGGCTCGTCGGCGATGAGGAGCTCCGGGCTGCAGGCCAGGGCGATAGCGATCATCACCCGCTGCTTCATGCCGCCGGAGAACTGGTGGGGGTAGTCGTCGCAGCGCCCCCCGGGGATGCCCACCTGCTCCAGCATCTCCATGGCCTTCTTCCGGGCCTCCTGCTTGCTCATCCGGCTGTGGAGGAGAACCACCTCGGCGATCTGCTCCCCCACCGTCATCACCGGGTTCAGGGAGGTCATGGGGTCCTGGAAGATCATGGAGATCTTGCCGCCCCGGATCTCCCGCATGTTCTTCTCCGGGAGCTGGAGCAGGTCCTGCCCCTCAAAGAGGACGGAGCCGCTCAGCACCTCCCCCGGCGGGTCCGGCACCAGGCCCATGATGCCCAGGGCCGTGGTGGGGTTGCCGGCGCCGGGGTCGCCCACCCCGCCCCGGCGCACCCCACCAGGCCGATGCTCTCCCCTTTTTCCAGGGTAAAGGAGACGCCGTTCACGGCGGAGACGGTCTCTTCGTCCGTCACATAGCGGATCTCCAGGTTCTTCACTTCCAAAATCGATTCTGCCATGCCAAGCTCCTTTCCCGCTTACTTTTTCAGCCTGGGATCCAGGCAGTCCCGGAGGCCGTCGCCCACCACGTTCAAGGCGTAGACCACCACCATGATGGCCAGGCCCGGGATCACGGTGAGATAGGCCTGGGTCCGGATGTACTTCCGGCCCGCGGAGAGCATCGCCCCCCACTCCGGCATGGGCGCCTGGATGCCGAAGCCCAGGAAGCTCAGGGCGGAGGCGGAGATGATGGCCCCGGCCATGGCCAGCGTGGCCTGGACGATCAGGGAGGAGATGGAGTTGGGCAGGATGTGGTGGAGGATGATCCGCCAGTTTCCCGCGCCGATGGCCCGGGCGGCCTCCACGAACTCCTGCTCCCGGGTGGCCAGCACCGAGGCCCGGACCACCCGGGCGAACTTCGGCGTGGAGGACAGGCCCACCGCCAGCATCAGGTTGAAGAGGCTGGAGCCCAGGGCCGTGACGATGCACATGGCCAACAGCATCTGGGGAATGGCCATGAAGAGGTCCATGCAGCGCATGATGATGTTGTCCAGCTTGGGATAGTAGGCGGCGATGACCCCCAGGAAGCCCCCGGTGAGGACGGAGATGCCCACCGCCAAAAAGCCGATGGACAGGGAGTAACGGCTGCCGTAGATCAGGCGGCTCAGCACGTCCCGGCCCAGGTTGTCCGTGCCGAAGGGGTACTCCATGCAGGGCGCGATCATGGCCCGGCTGGCGTCCTGGTCGTCATAGCCGAAGGGGGCGAGCTGCTCCGCGAAGACGGCGATCAGGACAAAGAGGACCAGCACCGCCAGGCCCACCACGGCGTGGTGGTTCTTGCGGAAGCGCCTCCAGATTTCGGAGAGCATGCTGTGCTTTTTCATACGGAGGATTTCGCCCCTTTCTTCGGAAGGTGGAAGACCTTGGCACTCTCGTACATGGTCTTCATGCGGGGGTCGATATACGTGTAAATCACGTCTACAATCAGATTCAAAATGGCGGACACAAAGGCGATCAGCAGCACGCAGCCCTGCACCGCGGCGTAGTCCCGGGCGTTCAGGGAGTCCACCAGGTACTTGCCCACCCCGGCCACGGAGAAGATGGCCTCCGTGACGATGGAGCCCGCCAGCAGCACTCCCAGCTGGAGCCCAATGACGGTGACGATGGGAATCATGGCGTTGCGCAGCGCGTGGCGCAGGACCACCATCCAATAGCTCTGGCCCTTGGCCTTGGCAGTGCGGATGTAGTCCTGGCGCATGACCTCCAGCATGGAGCTGCGGGTGGTCCGCATGATGGTGGCGGAGGAGTTCACCCCCAGGGCAATGACGGGCATGACCATCTGCTTCCAGCTGTCGCCGTAGCCCGAGGCGGGCAGCCAGCCCAGCCACACGGAGAAGATCAGAATCAGCATCAGGCCCTGCCAGAACATGGGCATAGAGATGCCGAAGAGGGCGCAGCCCGTGGCCAGGGAGTCCCAGACGGTGTTCTGCTTCAGGGCGGAGATGATTCCGAAGAAGATGCCCAGGAGTATGCCCAGGATGATGCTCCAGGCGGAGATGTTGAAGGTGACTTTAAAGCGCACGATCAGCTCGTCCAGGACGGGCGTTCTGGAACGGTAGGAGATGCCCAGGTCCCCCTTGAGGAGCCCCAGCAGCGTCCGGCCCAGCCGTTCCCAATAGGTGCCGTTGATTCCCATCTCCACGCGGTAGGCCTCCACGGCCTCCGGCGTGGCGTTGTCCCCCAGGGCCAGATAGGCCGGGTCGCCGGGGGAGAAATAGAGGATCGTGAACACGATGACCGTGACGCCGATCAGGACGGGAATGATCCACAACAGCCGCTTGATGATGTATTTCAGCATAGTCCATACCCCCATTCAGCCCGTGCGGCCAACCGTGAACATTGCCGCTCCCGAACTGTTGTATGTCCGCGGGCCCGTCCTTGGGCCGTTCAAGAAGAGGATGGGCGAATAACGGTTGTCTTATCCGCCCATCCCCGTTCGGTCTCACCGGCCGCTCAGGGCCAGGCCCGCGTTATGGATTTGTCGGTTCCTCGCTTATTCGAAGTAGCAGTACTTCAGCAGGGGAGACTGATAGGCGCCGTTGCGGAAGCCCTTCAGGCTCGCCACATGGCAGTGGATGTCCTCCTGCTGGTAGATGGGGACGATGATGCACTCGTCCAGGGCCTTCTGCTGGATGGCCGCGTTCATCTCGCTCCGCTTGGCCGCGTCGGGTTCCTTGGCCGCCGCGTCTACCATGGCGTCCATTTCCGGGTCGCTGTATCCGAAGATATTATTTACATTGTCCGTGTAGAAGAACCGGTTTGCAAAGTCAATATCTCCGTTGGTGGCGGCAATTCCCCAGGTATAGATGTCGAAGTTGTGCTCCACCTTCAGGGCCTGGGAGTTGGTGGCGGCGTCCAGGGCCACGATCTCCACGTTGATGCCGATCTGGGACAGGGCGTTGGCGAAGAACTCGCCGTAGGCCTGGCGCAGGGCCATGTGGCCCACGTGGTAGCGGCAGGAGAAGCCGTCGGGATAGCCGGCCTCCGTCAGCAGCTCCTTGGCCTTCTCCAGGTTGTACTGGTACACGGGGTAATCCACGTGATAGGGGGAGTCCTGCTTGGCGATGGAGTCATTGATATTGTCGGGGAGCAGGCCCTTGGCGGGCTGGCCCACGCCGTCCATGCAGACCTGCCAGGCGCTGTCGATGTCCAGGGCGTAGGCGATGGCCTGGCGGACCCGGACGTCGTTGAAGGGGGCGTTGCGCTGGTTGAAGCTCAGATAGCAGTTGTCCATGGTGAACTCCCGGAAGATCTCCACGTCCGGGTTGGCCTCGGCGGCGGCGATGTCCACGCCGGAGAGGTTGAAGCAGAGGTCCGCTCCGCCGGTCTCCACCTCGATGTAGCGGTTTCCGTCCTCGGAGATCACCTTGAACTCCACGTTCTTGATGGCGGGCTGGCCCTCCACATAGTAGCCGTCAAAGCCCGTCAGCTTTACGCTGCTGCCGATGGACCACTCGCCCCAGGTGTAGGGGCCGGTGCCGATGTCCATATTGGCCCAGTCTCCGCTGGCCTCCTCATAGCCCTTCTTGCTGAACATGACGCAGGTGGGATAGGAGAGGTTGGCGATGACCGGCATATAGGGCTCGTCCATGACGATGACAAAGGTCCGGTCGTCCACCACGTGGCTCTTCTCCAGGTCCATGTGGTCCGTGACGGACTTGTTGGCGCTCTCCCGCAGGCACTGAAGGGAGAACAGGCAGTCCTCCGCCGTCAGGGTCTCGCCGTTGTGGCACTGGATGCCCTCCCGGAGGGTGATGGTCAGCTCCGTGGCGTCCTCGTTGAACTCCCACTTCTCCGCCAGCAGGGGGCGATACTCCTGGTCGGGCACGGTGCGCTCAATCAGGGTCTCGTAGACCTGGGCTTTGATTTTGATGGTATCATTGGTGGTGCTTCCGTTGATCGGGTCCTTGTCCGCCATATCCGCCTGGGCGGCTATGACCATGGTGTCCTTGGCCCCTCCGGAGGCTCCGCCGGAGGCGTCGGTGGTTCCGGAGCCGCCGGAGCTCCCGGAGCCGCCGCCGGAGTCCTTCCCGCCTCCGCAGGCGGTCAGCAGCATGCACAGGCACGCCGCCAAGGCGAGGATTCGCATCAGGTTCTTTTTCTTCATGACGTCTCTTCTCCTTTTCATAGTTCCTTCAAACAGTGCTCTGCCCGTGTCCGCCGCCGGGCGGCTGCCCGGCGGGTTCCCCAGGCTCTACAATATCCGAACCGCGTTCGGAGACTGCCAAACTGAAATGGGGCGCTCAGCTCACCAGGGCCCGGATTTCCTCCGCGGTCTTGCCCGCCAGGCCCAGCTTCTCCGCCGTGCGGCCCTCCTGCCAGAAGTCCCGGCCACAGACGGCTCCGGCGATGCTGATAAAGGCGTTCATCATGGGGGTCTCGATGCCCAGCATCCCGCCGATGGAGGCCAGGGGCACCAGGCCGGACATGGTGTCCTCCACGATGAAGCGGTGCTTGACCGTGGTGGGGTTCCGGAGGCCCTTGTAGGGCTCGATGTGCTGGATCAGGTCGTAAAGGCTCTCCCGGGGCTCCAGGCTGTAGATCTTGGTCAGGGACTCCCCCAGGGGCAGGGCGTCCACGCCCAGGGCCCGGCACACCGCCACCCGCTCCTTGTCACAGGCGGAGATGATGTCCGCCACGTGGGGGGTGATGCCCTCCATATAGTAGTCGTAGCTCTCTCCCAGGTCCATTTTGTTGATGTTCATCAGGCTGGGAATGGGGTGGAGCATGGCGCCGCCCCCCTGGAAGCCCGTCTCCAGCACCGAGGGCGCCGGGGTCAGGTTCGGGAAGATGGGCCCCAGCACCTCCATGACCCGGCCGGTGTCCCGGGCCGGCAGGGCGGCGATGGGCACCGTGGTCTTCAATCCGCTCTGGAAGGCCGTGCCCACCTCATAGCTGCGGCAGGCGTACATCAGGTCCCCGGCCTCGGCGATCAGGACGTCCTTGCCCCCCTCGTCCCGGAGGATGCGGGCCACCTCCAGGGCGCCGCCGCAGTGGCCCGGGTTCAGCACGAAGAGCTGTCCGTCCCGCAGGTAGGGCAGGCACTGGGTGGCGATGGAGCGGTGGGCGTCGGTGGTGGAGACCACCATAATCACGTCCACGTCCTCCAGGGCCTCCGGCAGCTGGTCCGTGATCCGCTCCGGGGTCCCCTCGCACTGGATCTTGCCGGTGACCTTGATGGTTTTCAGCTCCTGGAGGCGGCGGATCTTCTCCTGGTCGATGTCCTGAAGCTTCACGGAGTAGCCCTGGCTGGAGAGAACCGCGGCCATGGTCTGGCCGCCCGCCCCCGCGCCGATGATTGCAAACTTCAACATGTTCATACCCCCATCGTTATACGGCTTTGCGCAAATTAAACAAAGAATCGCTCCCTGTTTTCGACTTTTATTATAGCACATTGACAGCAAAGACGTTTATATGATATTGTTTGAAGTAATTATATGAATTTGATATCCTTGAATCCCGCCGGGCGGCCCCGGGTCTGGGAGGATCTGGGATCCGGTTTTCCGGCGGTTTTGGGAGGAGGCGCGCCATGACGTTTCAGCAGCTCAGCTTCGTGGTAGAGGTGGCCCGGTGCGAGTCCATCAACAAGGCCGCCGAACGGCTCTACACATCCCAGAGCAACGTGAGCAACAGCATCAAGGCCCTGGAGGAGGAGCTGGGCATCCAGATCTTCCTGCGGACGAAGAAGGGGGTCTCCGTCACCGGGGAGGGCCGGGAGTTCCTGAGCTACGCCCGGGAGATCATCGACAAGAAGGACTTCGTGGAAAACCTCTATGCCAAGAGCCACTTCCGCAAGCAGTACTTCAGTGTCTCTTCCATGCGCTCCTACTTCCTCAGTGTGCCCATCACCAACCTCTGGCCCCACATCTCCTGCGGCTACGGGGACACCATTTATATTCGTTTGAAAAAACAGTCCTTTTACGACGTTCTGGACGACGTGCAACACTGCCGCTCGGACCTGGGAATCGTCTTTCTGACCAAGTCCCACCAGCAGCGGATCCAGCGCCTCTGCGGCGTCAAGAACCTGGACTACTCCCTCCTGGGAGAGAGCCACATCAGCATCGTCCTCCGGGACGACCACCCCCTTTTGGAGGAGGAGAGCCGGGACGCCTTTGAGGAGCGGGTGGTGGAGTACCCCTATGTCATCGCGGAAAACCAGGAGAACTTCGGCCGCTTCTACGACGACTCCTCCCGCTCCATTGAGGAGCTGTTTCAAACCCCGCCCAAGTGCGTCATCTCCATCAACGACAGCGCGGCCAGCCAGGACATCGTGGCCCACACGGACTCCTTCTTCATCAGCTCCACCCAGTGGCAGCACCCGGAGCACTATCAGTTCTCCTCCGTCCCCCTCCGGGGAGAGGACAACCTGCTGACCCACTACTATGTCACTCGGAAGGGCCAGGAGCTCCACCCCCTGGCCGAGTGTTATATTGAGGAATTGAAGAAGATGTTTGGAAACCTGTAACGGAGGAGGTCCTTCCCATGCGCCGCCGCGTTTACGCCCTGCTTCTCTGCCTGCTCCTCGGCCTCAGCGCCTGCGGCCCCGCCCGGCACTCTGAGGCGCCCGCGGGTCTCTCACAGCCCGCCCTCCAGGAGACGGAGGCCCCGCCGGAGCCCGCTCCTCCTCCAGAGCCCCCGCCGCCGCCGGAGCCCCCGGCCCCCACCGTGGCCACCCTGGCGGTCTGCGGCGACGCTATGAGCCACATGCCCGTCACCAAGGACGCCTGGGACGCCGCCCAAGGGGTTTATGACTACACCCGGATCATGGCCGGGGCCCGGCCCTATGTGGAGGCGGCGGACTACGCCGTGGTCAACCTGGAGACCACCCTGGCCGGCGGTCCCCCCTACTCCGGCTACCCCGCCTTCAACTCTCCCGACGGCATGGCCCGTAGCCTCCGGGAGCTGGGCTTCGACCTGTGCCTCACGGCCAACAACCACAGCCTGGACCGGGGCTTCTCCGGCCTCAGCCGCACCCTGGACGTGCTGGACCAGGAGGGCCTGGCCCACGTGGGCACCAGCCGCACCCAGGAGGAGCAGGACCACAACCTGGTCCTGGCGGACGTGGGGGGCATCTCCGTGGCTTTCCTGGGCTGGACCTACGGCACCAACGGCATCCCGGTGCCCAAAAAGCACCCCTATGCCATCAACGTTTTCAACACGGACTACCTAACCAGCCTCTCCAAGCCGGACTGGGACCGTCTGGCCGCCGGGCTGGAGGCCGCCCGGGCCCTGGAGCCGGACCTGGTGGCGGTGATGATCCACTGGGGCCTGGAGTACCAGACCAAGCCCAGCCCCTACCAGGAGAAGCTGGCGGATTTCCTCTTTGAGTACGGAGCGGACATCCTCCT